>DMNP01000244.1 GCA_003452695.1 Eggerthellaceae bacterium | reverse complement strand
GGGCATGGCATTCGAGCTGGGCGACATCGTAATCGCACCCGACGTGGCACAGGAGCAGGCCCCTTCATACGGACTGGACTTCGCCGACGAGACGAGCCTGCTCATCGCCCATGGACTGCTTCACCTGTGCGGCTACGACCACATGCAGGAGTCGGAGGCAGAGCTGATGGAGGCGCGAGAGCGGGAGCTGCTCACGGAATTCTGGGGCAGGCCCTTTTCGCGCTGCGCAGCCGAGAGGCACGATTCATGACGCAGAGCTTGCTTCATTCGTTCAAGTGCGCTTTCGCGGGAATCGGCCGGGCCTTCGCTTCCGGGCGAAACTTCAAGATAGAACTCGGTTTCGCCGTGGCGGCCATCGTGCTCGGCGTGGCGTTCCGCATCGATTTCACCCAGTGGGCCGTCGTGTTCGCATGCATAGGCATGGTGCTTGCAGCTGAATGCGCGAACACGGCGCTCGAGGCCCTCGTCGACCTCGTATCGCCCGAATACCACGAACTCGCGCGCATCGCGAAGGACTGCGCTGCGGGCGCGGTGCTCGTAATGTCCATAGCGTCCCTGTTCGTGGCGGCATTCGTGTTCCTGCCCAACATGGCTGCTGCTTTCGGCATTGTGTAAACTGCGCGCGGAACCGGGCCGGATGGCTTCCAGCGGCTTTTTCGTTGCGTTGGTGCCGCCTGCGGGGGCGGCGGAATGGAGGAGGAAATGGTCGGACAAATGGCAGTGCAAGGTGGGGAATCCTTCAAATCTGGGTTCGTGACGCTGGTGGGCCGTCCGAATGCCGGCAAGTCCACGCTTCTGAACACGGTTATGGGCAAGAAGATCGCCATCACCTCGGACACCGCCCAGACGACGCGACATCGATTCAGGGCGGTGAAGACCACTGAGGATTTCCAGCTGATAATCGTGGACACGCCGGGCATCCACAAGCCCCACGATGCGCTCGGCGACGAGCTGAACACCTCGGCGCTGAAAGCGCTCGAAGACGTGGACGTCGTGGCGATGCTCATCGATTCCTCGAAGCCGGTCGGCACGGGCGATGAATGGGTGGCGCGCCAGCTGGACCGCATAAGGACCGACAAGGTGCTCGTGCTTTCCAAGACCGACCTCGTGGACGATACTACCCTTGCCGAGCAGCGGGCAGCAGCAGAAAAGCTTGCCGATTGGAGCCGCATCGTGGCCTGTTCGGCAACATCCGGCGACGGCGTGCAGGAAATCGTCCAGACGGTCGTCGGGCTCATGCCGGCAGGACCCCTGTGGTTTCCCGAGGACATGGAAACCGACCAGCCCATCGAAGTGGTCGTGGCGGAATTCATCCGCGAGAAGATCCTGCGCAGCTTTAGAGAGGAGATTCCCCACGCCATCGGCGTGCAGACCGAGGAAATGCGCTACACCAGAAAGAAGGACCTGTATTCCATCCGCGCCATCATATACACCGAGCACGAAAGCCAGAAGGGCATGATAATCGGCAAGAAGGGTTCGGCCATAAAGCGCATTGGGTCCGAGGCGCGCTTGGATTTGGAGCGCATCCTGGGTTGCCGCGTGTATCTAGACCTTTCCGTGAAGGTGAAGAAGAACTGGCGACGCGATGCAACCCAGATTCGCCGCTTCGGCTATGGAGAAGGCGCCTGATTCACCGAATGCGGCCGAACCTTCTGGCCGCGCGAACCGCCGAGACCCAGAACCCGGCTTCGCCATGCGGAATCGGCGGGGGCGCCCGGCGCGCTGTTTCGCGCCGGGCGCCCCCCGCATGCATCTCCTTGCCTTGCTAGTGCCTGAAGTGACGGTGCCCCGTGAAGACCATGGCGATGCCGAATTCGTTGCATGCTTCGATGCATTCCTCGTCGCGGATCGATCCGCCCGGCTGGATTATGGCCGTTATGCCATAGCTTGCCAGCACATCGATGTTGTCGCGGAAGGGGAAGAACGCATCCGATGCTGCCACGGCGCCCTTGCACGCCTCGCCCGCTCGTTTGCAGGCCAGCTCGCAGGAATCCACGCGGTTGGGTTGTCCGGGGCCCATTCCAATGCCCGCATGGTTCTTCGCCACCAGGATGGCGTTGGACTTCACGCCCTTCACGACCTTCCAGGCGAACAGCAAGTCGTCCATTTCGGCCTCGGAGGGTTTGCGCTCGGTGGGAACGGTGAAGGCGGCGGGGTCTTCCGCCACGACGTCGACATCCTGCACGAGCATGCCGCCGTCCACCGTGCGGTACTCGGGCTCGGTGTCGGGCTTGTCCACGCCGCCGGTAGCCAGCACGCGCAGGTTCGGTTTCTGGCGAAGCAATTCGATGGCGTCGGGCTCGAAGTCCGGTGCCACGAGCACCTCCACGAACAGCTCGTTATCGTCGATATGGCGCACCATTTCGGCGGTAACCGTGCGGTTTGCGGCGATAATCCCGCCGAATGCGCTTTTCTTGTCGCAGGCGAAGGCGCGGTCGAAGGCCTCGGCGATGGTGGAGCCCTCGGCAGAACCGCAGGGGTTCTGATGCTTCAGGATAACGACGCCCGGAGCGTCGAATTCGCGCACGATGGCCCAGCAGGCATCGGTGTCCAGCAAGTTGTTGTAGGACAGCGGCTTGCCGTTCAGCTGTTCCGCGTTCACCAGGGAGTGCTCGCTTGCGGTGGAGCGGCGGTAGAACGCGGCTTCCTGGTGCGGGTTCTCGCCGTAGCGCAGGTCCTGCTGCTTCACCAGCTGGATGCTCGTCTTCTCGGGGAACTTGTCTGCGCCGTTCAGCTTGCTGGCCAACCATGTCGCGATGGCCGTGTCGTAGGCTCCGGTCGTCCGGAACACTTCGAGCGCCAGCGCCCGACGCGTTTCCAAGGTAGTCGCGCCGCCGTTGCCGCGCATTTCCGCCAGGATGTCGTCGTAGCAGGACGGATCGGTTACCACGGTCACCGATTCGTGGTTCTTTGCCGCAGAGCGCAGCATCGACGGACCGCCGATG
>DMNP01000156.1 GCA_003452695.1 Eggerthellaceae bacterium | reverse complement strand
GGGACGAGGCGCTCGACGACATCGCCGCACGCCTGAAGGCGCTGCGCGGGCAGCACGGCCCGGGAACGCTGGCCAGCATGATAGGCGGGCCACACGCCTCGTTTTGGCCATTGCACCGGTTCATGAACCTGTTCGGCAGCCCCAACAACATGGGCATCGGCCAGATATGCTGGAACCCACGCATATGGATGGATGCCATCACCTTCGGATGGACGGTGGAACCCGACATCCGCTTCGGGCTGACGCGCGCGCTGTTCATCTGGGGGACCAACCCCGCTCAATCCGACAATTCCGCGTTTTGGCAGACGATCCGCGCCGTCGGCGCCGCGCCGGACATGGCGCTCGTGTGCGTGGATCCGCGCCGCACCCAGATAGCCGCCCTGGCAGACATCTGGCTTCCCGTGCGCCCCGGGACCGATTGCACGCTGGCGTTGGGAATGCTGCACGTAATCATTGAAGAGCAGCTGCACGACCGCGAATTCGTGCGCGACTGGTGCCATGGTTTCGACGAGCTTGCAGAGCACGTGGCGCCCTTCACGCCGGAATACGTGGCCGCTTTCTGCGGTGTGGACGAAACCGACCTGGTGAGCGCTGCGCGGCTGTTCGCAGAGGGACGCACCGCGCTGGTATCGGGGCGCGGCATCGACCAGGTGGGCCAGTCCGTTGCGCCGACGCACCGGGCGATCTGCTGCTTGCGGGCGATTACGGGGAACGTGGACCGCGAAGGATCGTGCATCATCGCCGAGGAAAGCGATTTCGTGCCGGAGGTGGATTTCGAGCTGAGCGACCTTATGGGAGAAGAGCAGCGTGCGCTCTGCCTGAACACGCCCTATGCGCCGCTGCAATGCTTCGACGGATACGACTTGGTGGCCGCCCAAACGCAGAAGCTCGGAAGGCGGCTGCCGATGCGCTACATGACCTCGGCAAGCCCCCATCTGGTGTTGCATGCCATGGAAACGGGCGAGCCGTACCGCGTGAGCGCCCTTATCGTGAACGCCACCAACCCGTTGCTGACCTATGCCGACACGAACCGCGTGCATGCGGCCCTGCTCGGCTTGGAGCTGATGGTCGTGCTGGACTACTACATAACGCCGACCGCAGCGCTCGCAGACTACGTGCTGCCCTGCGCAGGAGCCATCGAACGCCCGATCTTCCAGATTCACGGCGGCGTGGCGAACACCGGCTACGGCGGACCGGCGGCGGTGCAGCCGTACTACGAACGGAAAACCGACTACGACATCTTCCGCGGCCTGGGCATTCGCATGGGCCACGGCGAATACTGGCCGGACGAGGACCTGGCACACGCGTTTGCCACGCAGCTCGCCCCCACGAACTGGAGCTGGCAGGACTACTGCACGATCGGCGTGTACCACATCCCGCCCGACCCGGAAAAGCACCTGAAGCCCGGGGCCGATGGCATGCCGCGGGGATTCGCGACCACCACGGGAAAGATAGAGCTGGCAAGCGAGCTGTTGCCACGGCTGCAGGGCCAACGCCTGCCCGAGCAGGGGCCTTTCATGCGCCTGTGCTCCCCCGCGCTCGTGCAGCGCCTAGAAGCGCAGGGCGCCCGGCATATGGAGATGCTGACCGGCAGCCGCAAACAGCCCTACAACGCGTCCATGTACCTGGAAAACCCCAAGTTCCGCGCGGCGACGCCCGGCCCGGTCGTGGAGATGAGCCGCAACACGGCCGATGCTCTCGGACTGCGCGCGGGCGACGTGGCGAAGCTGACAACGGACCAGGGCGAGGCTCGTTTCACGGTGGCCTATGCGGACATGCGCGACGACTTGGTGAACGTGGACTACGGATGGTGGCATCCCGAAAACGGCGTGCCCTGCGAGCCGGAGCTGGGAGGCATCTGGGAGAGCAACGTGAACACGCTAACCAGCTGCGAGCTGCAGGAGCACCTAATCGGCACCTGGGCCTACAACGCCATCGATTGCATGATTCAGAAAGACGACGCGGAGCTGTCCTGGTAGGAGCGCTGGCTGGACGCGCCGGGCAACCGGGGTCCTCGGGAAAGGATGAATAAACGCTTTCCCTAACCTATGCCGTGGGGATCGACGTTCACCTTGCGCGAACCCTCGTTCAACACGCGCTGTTCGTCGGCGAGCGTATCGTCTTGCGGTTGCACGCAGAGGGGCGTGGGCGGCACCTCGATGCCCAGGGCGGTCGAAGCATAGCGGCGCAGTTCCTCGATGGTCATCTTGTAGCAAGCAAGCGCATCTATCCAACGCCGCAGGCACAGGCGCCCTTTTTCGGTAAGCTCGAACATGCGCTTGGCAGATCCCTCGTCGGGCGTGTCCCACCACGACGTGACGAGCTCGGCTTCCTCCATGCGCTTCAATGCGCGGTATACCCCCGTCGCATCCGGCTTCTTGCCTCCGAACATCGGCGAGTCCGCCGCCTGCTGCACGATGATGTAGCCGTGCATGGGCTTGTCGTTTGCGGCGAGGATGGTGAGGATCGTCGGCTGGGACAAGCGGTTCAGCGATTTGCCGAGCGCAGCGCACTCGGCAAGCTCCTCGTCGGATTTCGGATGGCAGGCACTCCACATCTGTTCCATGGCGCTTCCTCAGTCTAAGCGGCTCCGCTGCAAGAGCGCAGTCGACAACGGTTCAGTTCGTCCTCTGCAGTTCGAAGATAATACCATAGAATGCCGCACGATTACTAAAAACCAATAATCACAATTACTCACTATTGGCATCTGATACTAGTATTCACGTGCACTAACTCTGAGCAAGCACGGCATCTTGCAGGAAGTTGCTGCAAGATGCCGTGCGCCCGAGCACCGGGATGTGGTTCTACTCGGCCCATATGAAAAGTCTGTCCACTTCCGATGGGGCGGGCCTCGATTACGCCACGGCGCGTTTACGATGTTAAGTGTCGGGAAAAAGCCCGTACCGATGGGAGGTCTTCTGCGCATGGCAATGCTCGAACTGGCACTCGTGCTTCTTACCGCCGTGCTAGTCTCCGCCGTGCTCGACCAGGTCATCCCCCGCGTATCGCTGCCGCTCATCCAAATTGCATGCGGCGTGCTTGTCTCGATAATCGTGCAGGGGCAAATCGAGATAACCTTGAACCCCGAGCTGTTCCTGGTGCTGTTCATCGCGCCGCTCCTGTTCCACGAGGCGCGCGTGGCAGACAAGGTGGCCCTATGGCACAATAGGTCGACCATGCTCTCGTATGCCATCGGGCTCGTCGTTGCCATCGTGTTGGCCGTCGGCTTCGCAGTGAACGCGCTCGTTCCGTCCATCCCGCTTGCAGCCGCCTTCGCGCTGGGCGCAGCGCTCGGCCCGACGGACCCGATTGCCGTGGCGTCGGTGTCGGAGAGCGCGGACATCCCCGCCCGGCAGCAGACCACGCTGCAAGGCGAATCGCTGTTGAACGATGCTTCGGGTATCGTTTCATTCGAATTCGCAGTCGCAGCGGTGGTTACGGGTTCGTTTTCCGCATTGGACGCCGTGGGGAACTTCTTCGTGGATTTCCTCGGCGCCCTGCTAGCGGGAATCCTGCTCGGCGCCCTGTTGGCATACCTTACGAGCAAGGTGCGCGACCTGGGCCTGGAAAACACGACCTTCCACGTGCTGCTGGAGCTGGTCACGCCCTTCGGCGCCTACCTAATAGGCGAGCTTCTTCACGTGTCGGGCGTTATCATGGTCGTCGCCTGCGGCATTACGATGTCGCTTGCACCGCGCGATTTCAGACCCGCCCTCTCGCGCATGTCCATCGTTTCGACAAGCGTCTGGCAGGTGCTGACGTTCGCCTTCAACGGCGCCGTGTTCGTGATGATGGGAACGCAGCTGCCGCGCGCGCTGACCAGCACCTGGCTGGACACCAACACGAGCAATCTGCAGCTGATCGTCTACATCGTCATCATCACCGCCATCATGCACGGCATCCGCTTCCTGTGGACGCTTGCCTCCGACGCGCTGCTGATGCATCGGAAAGACGAGCGCATCTCCCTTGTGAAGCGCCTGCATTCGGCCGCCATCATGACCTTCGCCGGATCGAAGGGCGCCATTACGCTTGCCATCATGTTCTCGCTTCCCCTGTACGTGACCACCGATTCGGGCGTGCAGAGCTTCCCGCAGCGCGACCTGCTCATCTTCCTGGCAAGCGGCGTTATCCTGCTCTCGCTTCTGCTGGCGTCGTTCCTGGTGCCCGTGCTGGCGCCGCGAGAAGACGACATCTCGAAATCGCGCGAGCGCGACATCGAAACGAAGGCCGACATTCTGCGGCGCGTGATAGAAAGGCTGACCGCCCACCAGACGCCCGAGAACCGTCGAGCCTACAGCGTGGTCATATCGCGCTACAACGACCGCTTAGAGCGTTTCAAGGAAGAAGAGGACCTGGAAGACGAGTCGGACATCGAGCTGCGGCTGCGCGTGTTGGAATGGGAGCAGGAATACGTTCTGGACCTTATCGAGAAGGACGAGGTTCCCCCGCTCGAGGCGTATCAGTACATAAGCCGCATCGCGCACATCGAATCGATGCTGAAGCACGGCAAGAACCGGCGCATAGCGTTCGGGCGTTGGGTGCGCCGTGCGCGCACGCTCGTGCGCAAGTACTGGAACAAGCTGCGCGGTCGCAAGCGCGGCGAGGGGCCGCGCACCACGGGGCGCATCATACGCGAGATCCAATTGCGCACCGACGTGTACATCATCGAGCGCCTGAAAAACGAGATGCCCGAATCCGACCTGCAATCGGAAAAGATAAGCCAGCTTATAAACGAATACGAGCGCACCGTGTTCCTGCTGCGCGGGCCGGCGCCTTCCATCACGGCAATCACCCGCAACGCGGACTTGGACCTGGAAGCCACGCGCATGGGCCTGCTCATAGAGTTGGAAGAGATACAGGCAGCCTACGAAGAGGGCCGCCTGTCGCGCGCGGCCGCCCGAACCATGCGCGAGGGCGTGTACGTGATGCAGCTCGACATCGAGGACTACGTATAGGCAGAAGCGCGTTGCTTTCCGCGCCCGGCCCGGCGGAGTGGGCGGGGAGAGGGGATTCGGGCTT
>DMNP01000272.1 GCA_003452695.1 Eggerthellaceae bacterium | reverse complement strand
GCCGAAGCCAAGCCCGAATCCCCTTTCCCCGCCCCGCCGCCGGCCCGACCGCGAACGGCAACGATGCGGCGCCTCGGGGCATTGCATCATCTTGTGAGCATGTAGGTTTGTTGTGTCCTGCGTGGTGAGATTGCAAATTGCGATATGTGCGCAGCCCAAACGCTAAACTACTTCGGAAACATTTTGCGAGGTGGGAATATATGACTGAAGAGCGTGCGGACCACGTTGAAGGGGAAGCTGCGGCCGAAGAGGGCCGCGTTGCGTTATCGACCGATCGTCTGGGGACAAGCAGCATCTTGAAGCTGCTGTTCGAGTTCTCCATTCCGGCCATCATCATGATGACCTTCAACGCCTTGTACAACATCGTCGACTCCATTTTTCTGGGACAAGCGGTCGGCGAGGCCGGCATTGCCGTGACGACGCTGGCCTTCCCCATCATGGTCATCCTTATGGGCCTGTCGGCCCTGGCGGGCCAGGGCGGCAATGCGCTGGCGGCAATCCAGCTGGGCGAGGACCGCATCGATGCCGTCGAGCGCACCGTGGGCAACACCGTGTTGCTGCTCATCATCATCGCTGCCATCATCGCGCTCGTGGGCGTCGTCTTCATCGATCCGCTGCTGACGCTCGTGGGCACGACCGAAGAGCTGTGGGATATTGCCAAGCTGTTCGTCCAGATAGTCATGATCGGCTTCGTCTTCCAGTGCATCGGCATGGGTGCGAACAACTTCCTGCGCACCGAAGGCAAGCCCATGTTGGCCCTGGGTACGAGCGTGTTCGGCACGGTTATGTGCATCGTGTTCAACTACGTGCTGGTCATGCTTTTGGGCTTTGGCGTGGCGGGGTCGGCTGTGGCCACGATTATCGGCCAGGGCTGCAGCATGGTGCCGGTTATCTGGTATCTGGTGCGCGGCAAAGACGCCCCGTTCCACCTGCGCCTTAGCGCCATGAAGCCCGATGTGCGTCTGTGGGGCACCATCCTTTCGCTGGGCGTGGCGTCGTTCATCATGCAGGTGGCGAACGCCATCATCAACGTCATCCTGAACCAGACCCTTACCTACTACGGCGCGCTCGACCCTATCGGTGCGAGTGGCGCGTTGGCTGCCATCGGCTTGGCGGGCCGCGTGAACGGATTCGCCTTCATGCCGGCGGTGGGCGTGCTGATGGGCGCCCAAACGCTCATCGGGTATAACTACGGTGCGCGCAAGTGGAAGCGCGTGCGCGTATCGTATTGGCTGGGCGTGCTGTTCGCAACGGTCATCATCACGTTCTTCTTCGTGCTCATCCACGTCATTCCCGGCCCCATCGTGCAGTTGTTCGGCGTGGAGGGCAACCTGGAACAGTTCTGCATCTATGCGCTGCAGGTTATGACCGCCATGTTCCCGCTGGTTGGTTTCCAGATGATGAGCTCGAACTACTTCCAGTCCACCGGCCAGCCGCTGAAGGCCAGCCTGCTCAGCCTTACGCGCCAGGTGCTGTTCCTCATTCCGTTGCTGCTGGTCTTGCCGTGGTTCTTGCCGACCATCCTGGATGTAACGTCGCTGCAGGCCATTTGCTTCACCTATCCCACGGCCGACGTGCTGTCCATCGTGACGACCGGCGCTTTCATCATCCCCGAGCTGCTGAAGTTGCGCAAGCGCGAAACGGGAGTCGAGCCCGACCCCCTGCCAGCGGCCGGCGCGTAAAAGAACGGCGCATCACCCCAAAGGCAATGCGCCGTTCCGTGAAAGTTGGCCGGTCCTGCGCCGTCCGATATCCCAGACGTTTGCTTGGTTGACGCGTCTTGCGGCCAGACGCACAATCGCGTTGAATGCCGAGAAAAGGAGTGCACTATGAAGATTGCCATACCAAGCGAAACATCGGCGGGCCTCGCGTCCATGCGCAGCGGGCATTTCGGCCACACGCCGTACTTCACCGTGGTGGAATACGACGGCGACATGAACATCGTGTCCGCAGAGCCCGTTGCCAACGTGGATCACGACCAGTACGGGTGCGGGGGCGTCATCGAATATGTAATGGGCCTCGGGGTGGACGGCATCCTGACCGCCGGTATGGGCCGGCCGCCGCTGATGCGCTTCACCGATGCGGGCGTTACCGTGTATTCGGAGCGCGAAACGCCGAATGTCGGCGAAGTGGCGCAGCTGTTCGCCGAAGGCCGCGTGGCGCGCATGTTGCCCGAAGCTGCCTGCAACCACTAGACTATTGCAAGGGAAACGCGCCCGTATCGCGTTGAGCGTCCGAATGGGCCGGAAGAACAGCTCTTCCGGCCCGTTTTTCTAGGCGGCCTGCCAGACGGTCTCGTTCACGACGAGCAGTATCGCCGCTATCAGCAGGAAGGCCGCGAAGGTGAAGCGCAGCGTGCGCTCGGGCAGATGCCTGGTCAGCCGCGAACCGAATTGGGCTCCGGGAATGGACCCGCACACCACCGCGATGCCGGCCAGGAAATCCACGTTTCCCAAGATTCCCTGGGTTACCACGGCGGGCAATGCCAGGATGGCGACTGCCACCAGCGACGTGCCCGACGTAAGTTTCATGGGCATATGCAGGATGGACATCATCATCGGCACCATCAGGAAGCCGCCACCGAGCCCGACGTATCCCGAGGCCAATCCCGCAACGGCCCCGATGGCGAACCCCTTTGCAAGGTCGGCTTTCGTGAAGTCGGGCATGGAAGGAGGCGCGCTTGCCTGCTGCGTTCCCCTTGCCTGCGCCTGCGCTCCCGTTGTCCTGGCCCGCGGCGTTCGGGGCGCCTGCAGTGCTTTGCGGACCATGGTCACGCCCGAATAGGCAATGGCCAGCGCGGTGGCCGACATGACGAGCCAGCCGGGCGATGTGTTTGCCAGCACGGCGCCGATGGGAGACGTGCATGCGCCTCCGATGCCCAGGGCGACGCCCAGCTTCGGGGCGCTCGTCTTTGCGCGCAGGTGCCCAATCGTGCCCGATAGGGACGTCGGGATAATGGTGAACAGCGACGTT
>DMNP01000355.1:3035-6748 GCA_003452695.1 Eggerthellaceae bacterium | reverse complement strand
TCTTGCCGAAGCAGTTGTCGTCGTCCTTCGTGACGAAGAAGGCTCGGTCCTCCACGGCAGCTTTCTTGGGGAACTCGCAGAACGAGAGCACTTCGTCCACGTGCTCGAAGCCCTCCGGTTGGCTGTAGCAGCACTTCACGGCAACCGGCTGGAACTCGAAGTCCAGCTTATAGAACAGGTCCTTCGCTTCTTGCGTGAGCATCGCGCGCCTTTCTCTCTGCGTTGAGTGTGGGCCGGTGTGCCGCGTGCGGGCCGGTGCGTTGCATGCGGGCCGGTGCGTTGCATGCGGGCCGGTGCGCCGCGGCTCCATGATACCCCAGGCGCCCGAAGTGCACGACCAGACCAAACCGCGCATTTCGCGCAATCTGATGCATTTCGCGCCGGCGGTTGCACGAGATGTCGCATTATGCGCGGTTTTCCATGAGCCGTGGCAACGTTTTCCCAGTTCACGAATGTCTAAAGGGCTGTGAAAGCGTGCATTTCGCGCAATCTGATGCAGTGCGGGACTGAAAATGCATGAGATTGCGCGAAATGCGCGGTTCAGGGGCGGAGGCATGCATGACATTGCGCGAAATGCGCGGTTCGCAAACTTCCACCCGCAACACGCGCCTCGCGCCAATCGCTGGCCGCGGAGCGCGGAGAGCAACTCTGACCCTTTCCCTCATCCTGCGCTGGATACGTGGCTTGGACTGCGCTACGATGGTGGCGATGGACTTGAAAGCGAGGAGCGACTTATGAAAACGAGAACCTTTGTGATAGTTATGGCATTGGCCCTTGCCGTGGCGGCATGCGGATTCGTGCTGGCGGGATGCGGGCAGGCGGCCTCGTCGCAGAGCGCGGCGGCTTCGAGTAGCGCGAATGCCAGTGCAAGTGGGGCAAGCGCGGGCAACGGGGCTGGCGCAACGGGCGGCTCGGGCATCGCTGCGACAGGCACCGGTGCGGGCAGCGGCGTAACATCCGAGGCCACGGGACCTTACGCTTCGGGCGTGCACCATGCACGGCTTACCGTGGAAGGCTATGACCCCATAACCATCGAGCTGAACGCCGATGCCGCTCCGGTAAGCGTTGCGAACTTCTGCGCGTTGGCGGGCGAAGGCTACTACAACGGGCTGACGTTCTACCGCTTCGTCGAGGGCTTCTGCATGCAGGGCGGCACGCTGGGCAACACGGCATCGGGCGCGGACAGCTCGCTGAAGCCCATCGTGGGCGAGTTCTCGGGCAACGGACGCAGCAACGCGCTGGCAGACGACTTCAAGCGCGGCACCGTGGCCATGGCGCGCACGAACGCCCCCAACAGCGCCACCTCTACATTCTTCGTAACCTTGGATACGAGCAGCTCGGTCAGTGCAAGCCTGAACGGGCAATACGCCGCGTTTGGCACGATTGACGAAGCGGGCATGGCCATCGTCGACGCAATCGTGGCCGACCACCTGCCCGCCGTGACGGACACCCGTATGGGCGTGATTTCCGACGAGTCCAAGCAGGCGAAGATAGCCTCGCTTGAAATCGTGGACTAGCCTCACGTTCCGGACATGCGGCTGCGTTGCCATCGCAACCGCCCTGTTGCCAGGCGGCGGCAATGCGTGTTTTCACGCCGCAATTCAGCTGTTTCAACAGCAAGCGCTATACTCGTCTGAACGAAAAGGTTCTTGCCGGCAAGCGGCCCTGAACCGAAGTCTCGCAATGAACAGCAACCGGATGATACGAGCGGAAAGGCGTGCAATATGAGGCGCATCGCGGTTTACGGTAAGGGGGGCATAGGAAAATCCACCATCAGCGCGAATTTGTCGGCGGCGCTTGCCCTGGGCGGCAGGCGCGTCGTGCAGGTCGGCTGCGACCCGAAGCACGATTCCACGCGGCAGCTGCTGGGCGGGGCGCGCATTACCACGGTGCTCGACTACCTGCGCGACACGAGGCCCGACCGCTACGAGCTGGACGCCGTGCTGCACGAGGGCTTCGCGGACGTGGGCTGCGTGGAAGCGGGCGGCCCGAAGCCGGGCGTGGGCTGCGCGGGGCGCGGCATCATTTCCACGTTCGACTTGTTGGCGCAGTTTCGCCTGGAAGAACGCTACGACACGGCCGTGTACGACGTGCTGGGCGATGTGGTGTGCGGCGGTTTCGCCGTGCCCATTCGGCGCGAATACGCCGACACGGTGCTGGTCGTTACCTCTGGCGAGTTCATGTCGCTGTACGCGGCTAACAACATATTGCGCGGCATACGCAACTACGACGGCGACGACGAGGCGCGCGGGCGCGTGGCCGGCATCGTCTTCAACCGAAGAAACGTCGCCGACGAGGAAGAGCGCGTGCTCCGGTTCGCGCGGGCGGTGCGCCTGCCGGTAATCGCGGACATTCCGCGCAGCGATTCGTTCGCGCGGGCCGAACGCGCGCATGCCACGGTCGTTCAGCTGCGCGAGGACGAGGCCCTCTGCGCGCTGTTCGAGGACCTGGCCGGCCGGCTGGCGCATGGCATGCCGCTGCACGTGGCGCGGCCGCTCGGCGACGAGGAACTGGAGGCGGCCGTTCTGGGAAACGCGGCGGCGGAAGGCGCCGGCGCGAGCTGGAGTGCAGAATCGGGTTCGAGCGCAGGCGCGGGCACCGGTGCGTGCGCGGACCTGGGCGCAGACGCGGACGCGGATTCGGGGGCTGACGATGGAGCCGATGCCTACTGCGCGGAAAACACGGCGGGGATCCGAACGCACGCGCCTGCGGATGCGCCTGCCCGACAAGATCCCGATACGGCAGACGGGCGCTGCACGGCTGCGGGAATCGCAAGCGAGCGGGCCAGCGAGCAATCAGTCGAAGCGGAAAGCGCTGCCGACGATGCTGCACAGGACTCCCCCGCCTTCACCGCCCACACTCTCTGGGAGGATCCCGACCTGACCAACCCCAACCGCTACCTGTCGAAGACGCTGGTGTCGGGCGAGCCCTTGCACGGATGCGCCTTCAACGGAGCCATTGCCGCCGCGCTGCAGGTGCGCGATGCCGTGGTCGTGGCGCACGCGCCGCGCAGCTGCGCCAACCTTTCACTTGCTGCGTTCACATCCACCGGCAGGCGCGTGCTGTTCGAGCGCGGGGCGCTGATGCCCACGTCGCTCGTCCCCAACCTGGAATGCACCGACATGGACGAACCGCAGATCGTGTTCGGCGGAACCGATGCGCTGTTGCGCAAGGTGCGCCAGGTGAAGGCGCGCGAACCGCAGCCGCGTGCCGTGGTCGTGGTCAGCTCGTGTCCGGCCGGCATAATCGGCGACGACCTGGACCGCGTGTCCGAGCTTTCCGACCGGGACTGCACGGTGCTGCCGCTGAAGACGGACGGCAACATGACGGGCGATTTCCAGCAGGGGCACATCGCCGCGCACCTGGCCGTGGCGCGCACCTTCATCGACCGCGGCGTGCAACCGCGGCCGCGCGTGGCGAACATCTTCGCCGAGAAGCCCGTCGTCACCAACACGCAGCGCAACTTCGAGCTGATAAGCGGATTCCTGGCGCAGATGGGCGTTTCGGTGAATTGCCGTTTCCTGAATTCCACCTCGGTCGACGAGTTGCGCGGCTTCTGCGCGGCCGAGCTGAACATCCCCGCGTACGGCGACTACACGGCGCAGCTGCTCGGCAGGCTCATCCGCGACGAGTTCGGCGGGCGTGTGCTGGACCGGGGCTTTCCCATCGGCCATGACGAGACACTGGCCTGGCTGCAGGAAGTGGCGGAGGTG
>DMNP01000355.1:0-2967 GCA_003452695.1 Eggerthellaceae bacterium | reverse complement strand
GTTCGGCGCGCAGGAGGCCGTGCCGGGCATCGTCGGGCAGCAGCAGGCGCTGTACGACCGGGCCATCGACGAGCTGCGCCCGCAGCTGGCCGGGCGCAAGCTTATGGTGGTCACCTACAACTGCGAGCTTGACTGGATCCTGAAAACGGCGCTGGATTTGGAAATGGAAGTGGTGCGCATCGGCGTGTTGAACTATTCGCAAGACGCCGGCTTCCGGACGCGGCTGGACGCGGATTTTCCCGTGGTGGAGGACTACGACCGCTTCGCGCGTGGCGAAGAGATAGAACAGCTGGCGCCCGACGTGCTGCTGACGAACTACGCGTCCGCGTTCGGGGACAGCGTTCCCGTGGCCGACACCATTCCCATGTGCCCCGACGCGGGCTTCCTGTCGTCCGTGAACCTGGCACGGCGCTGGGCGCGCTTGCTGAAGCTGAAGTTGAAGGGAGGCTGGAAACATGACGGAACGCTTTTCGAAGAAGCCTTCCTATGATGAAGCTCTCGAATGCGGGAAGACGCACGGCGAAACCGCGGTGCGCGGCCTGCGCGGATACGCGCACTACGGCGAAGCGCCGATCGGTCAGCGAAACGACTTGCACGATTTCGAGGCGCCTTCCGGTCTCCCGAGCGGCGTGCGGGGCGATGCGACGCCCGGCAGCAGGCAAAGCGGCGCCCTTGCGCCCGGCATCGAACCCGACAGCCTGTCGGGCGTCGTTTTCGCGCTGGAAGGCACCGAGGGCACGACCGTGCTGTTGAACGGGCCGACGGGTTGCAAGTACTACCATTCGTCCATTTCGGACAGCCAGACGTTCCGGCAGTTCGAATTCGACCCGCTGAACTTCCCCCTTACGTGGTACTTCGGCCAGCCGCGCGTGCCTTGCACCTACTTGGACAACGGCGACTACGTGTACGGCAGCGAACGCAAGCTGGAAGAGGCGCTGGAGTACTTCGGGGCGGCTCCGCAGACGGGCATGCTCTGCATCGTGAACTCGCCGGGAGCAGCGCTGATAGGCGACGATCTGGAAGGCATTGCCCGGCGCATCCTGGGAGACAAGCCGTTCATGACGCTGGAGACCCCGGGGTTCTCGGAAGGCATGTGCGCGGGGTTCGAGAAAGCTGCTTGCGCATTGGCGGATTGCCTGGCGGACGGCGCGGCGGACGCAGGCGCGGACACGACGGGCGCGGGCGCGGGCGCGGGCGCGGGCGAAAGAGGGCGCGAAGCGACCGCGGTGAACGTGCTGGGGCTGTCACTGTACCAGCGGCACTACGCGGGAGATGTGGCAGAGCTGCGGCGCCTGCTGGAAACCATGGGCCTGCGCGTGAACTGCATGCTCGGCGCCGGCGGATCCATCGATGAAGTGCGGGCGCTTCCGCACGCGGCGCTGAACATCGTCGTGCACCCCGAGCTGGGCCTGAAGACGGCACAGCACCTGGAAGAGCGCTTCGGCACACCCTATTTCACCTGCGATGGGCTGCCCATCGGGTTCGATGCGACCGAACGTTTCGCGCGCAGCGTGGCACGGCTTGCCGGCGCCGATGCGGAACCGGTGCTTGCGGAATGCCGCGATGCACGCAAGCGGGCGTTCTCGTTCGTGTCGCGCCTGAATTCGCTGACCGGCCTGCCGACGGGCGTGCCCTTCGCCGTGGAGGGCACGTATTCGGAGCTTGCGGCCTACACGGAATTCCTCTTGGAATACCTGGCGCTCGTGCCCGTGGCCCTGGTGCCGGCGTTTCCGCAGGCCGATTGCGCACGGGGCCGGCTGCAGCGCCTGCTGGACGAAGCGGGCTTCGCCGACGCGCTCGGACGCGACCCGGATGCAGCCGCACCCGAGCTGTTCTTCGGAAGCGGCGCCACCATCGCGCGCCTGCGCCTTGCAGGCCTGCGCTTCTCCGGCGTGGAAACCATGTTGCCCACGCTGGGCTACCTGGACGTCGTCCCGAAGACTCACCTTGGCCCCCAAGGCGCTCTTCACCTGGTGGAATCCGTCCTGAACGGCCTGCTGTTCTAGCCGCGGGATGTTGCATTACGCCAAGGGTAATGCAACATCCTGCCCATGAACGACAGCTCCCGACATGCTCGCACCCTGCCTGTGCGATTGTTCACGCGCCCCTCGCGCTCGACCGCCCGCCGGGCTGCATAGAGTGAACTGCTGCGTGCGATTCACGATTTCGAATGATACATTTCCTCTGAGGAACTGCATCATTTGCATGGTGATAGAATAGACGCATGGATGTACGTGAGGACATTGCTTTCGCAGGAGACCCAAGGGGCCACGGCAGCGTTTTCATTAGCTGCATGATTGCGGCGGCCATTGCCGTTGCGCTGTGCGCCGGATGCCAGGCTGCACCGATGAAGTCTGCGGACATGGGCGCCTACCCCGCCGCCGACATGTCCGAGTTCTCGGGTTTGGCCGACCAGGCCGACGAGGCGCTGTTCGTGGACGTGGACGTGGCGGACATCGCGCGCATGATGGATGCGCGCGAAAGCTTCGTGCTGTTGTGCGCCTATGCCGACTGCCCGTGGTGCGAGGCGCTTATCGGGCCGCTCGCGCAGGCCGCGCGCGACGCGGGTTGGACCGTGGCGCTGCTGGACACGCGCAAGGACCCCAGCTGGCAGAGCAACCTGGACATCGACGGCTACGACGAGTTCGTCGCGCGGTTCGGCGACTGGCTGGAAGCGGACGACAACGGCACGCCGCACCTGTACGTGCCCGACCTGTACTTCGTGCGCAACGGTCAGGTGGTTGCGCGCCACGACGGCGTGCTGGAAGGCTACGACGACCCCGATGTGCCCATGACCGACGACCAACGCACCGAACTGCTGCAGAAGCTGTCCGACGAATTCGCCACCCTGCACTAGGATGATGCAGGTGCCAAGGGCAGATTTCTCTCGACACGGATAGAAGCGATCCTTTCCGCCATATCGAAACCGTGCGTCAAGAGAAAGGTAAGTTGAATTTCTAAACGCAA
>DMNP01000047.1 GCA_003452695.1 Eggerthellaceae bacterium | reverse complement strand
GGGACGGATGACCTCTAGATTAGACAGGAGACGACGATGGAAAACACCAGGACATCGACCCCCGTAGCATCGCGGCACACTGGTGAGGCCGACGAACAGGCGCAGGCGAGGAGACGCTTCTGCGACCTGCTTTATTGGCTGCGCACCAACGTCGGCGCGGGCGAGGAGGCGCTGCTTGGAGTTAGCCTCTATGCCATCAGCATGATCTGGAATCTCGGCGCATGGTACGTAGGGACTCAGGTCGTACGGATCCTCAAGTATGGGGCGCGCGCCGACTACGCTTCGAAATATGGGCGTGGAGCTACGGGGATGTACGACCTTTCATGCGAGGTGCGAGGCAGGTTCGGCCTCGGCTGGGTCGACGCGATTGCAATCGCCCGGATCGTGCGCGATGAGGAGACGGGATGCAAAACGGACGACCTCACGGCCTGGGAGACGCGTATGAAGGCGGAGAACGAGTGCGTCGTTGCCCTGATGGAGCGTGACGGCATTGATCCGGCGCATATCGACGAAGTGAGGCAGCTGCTCTTGTAGCTCCTTGAGCCTTTTGCTGTACAAGGACGGTATCGCTCATGCCTCTTCGATGATGCTTTCGGCCGGCTCCGAGGTCAATGCGTCGAGTTCTTGCCTGGCAGTTGAGTTGAGGTGCGCCGTACGCCCGCGTTCCCGTTTTCCCGACGCCTGTTTCTCGAAGCGCCGAACCTCTGATGCCTTCGGTGACGTCGCGCACTCATGATGCCCCCCGTTTTGCGGACATGCCCTTGCATGCCTTGGAGGCGCATGCTCGCATCCGCGGTTGCGACGCGCAAGGCGCGCGAACTTTTCCAGATTTTTCCTCCAAGGGCATTTCGGAAAATTCACGTCTCCGACTTGGAAAACTTAGCGCTTGGCTCCTTGCGCGGCCCACCTACCGGCTGCGTTTTCCGCATCACAAGGCAGGGCAAAGGGCCCGGCCGCGAAACCAAGGAGGTCATCATGAACGCAACCACCACCATCACCAGCAAGGCTCACGCGGCAGTCCGTAGGTACCTTGAAATCAAGGGCTATGCGGTCGTCGAGGACGGGTGGGCGCACGGGCAGGACGCCGTGGACTTTATCGCCCGCGACGGGGACGCGCTGGTCTTCATCACCACCCAGGTCCGCGATAACGTCGGCGAGGGCATCCCCGAAATCGCCCGCGACCGCAAGGCGTTCGAGCGCATCGCAGCCGCGTACCTCACAGATGCCGACATCACGGACTGCGCCGTCAGGCTCGACACCGTCTCGCTTCTGGTCATCGGCAACGACAGGGCGCTCCTCAAGCACCACATCAACGCTCTCGGCGAGGTCGGCTAGACCTCCTGCCGCCTCTCGGGGCGATGCCCGGGCTCCGGCCCGGGCATTTTTGCGTCTTCGCAAACACTGGCCATTAGCGTCCTCGCCCCGCTTCGGCTCTTTCGGGATGCTTCCCGTTCCATCCCTCTCGCCGGGCCTGCCCATATCCGCCGCGATGGGCCCATGTTCGCATGCCCCGCAGCGATCCGCAACGCACGAAACCTCACACAAATGCGCCAAGCGTGTGCATTGGTGGAGGTTATCGTGAAGCCCACGGGCCTTCCCGTTGCCCATTGCAGCAGGGCATGCGCCATGAACGCCATCGGGCGGTCGTGGGGGCCGCCCCAGTCAGAAGGGACGGACGCTATGAGCATCACGAGGACCTACCGAACCGAAGCCGAGTGCGCACGCTGCTGGATCCACGAGGACTTCGATGACATCCCCGAGCGGCTCGTGCTCAACCAGGTTGATGCCTGTGAGCATTTCGAGTTCTTCGGCATAGACTGCGAGACCGAAGAGTACGGCCGCGTGGACGCGCCGATGTGGGGCACGTACTTCACGCCGAACACGAGGCTCGACGCCGACTGGATCGAGGCCAACGCACGCGAGATCGCCAACCTCGGCTTCACCGTCATCTACGAGGATGGCGAGCTGTTCGGCCTTGGCATCGACGGCGCAGGCTACGACTTCTACGAGGCGCACTGGATCCCGCTCTACAGGTTGCGTGGCTTCCGGTGGCACGACGAAGGAGCGGCCTAGGCCGTCATATTCGCCCGTGTCTCTCTGCGGCGGCTCTCCCTCGCAAGAGCCGCCATCTCGTTGTCTGCGCGCCAGATTCCAATCATCGTCCGGCGCGCTTCGCCACGTCGGAGTCCGAGCCTTTCGTCTATCTCCTCGGGGGTATAGCCCTTGTTGCTTTCGGCCAGAACGGCCTCGCTGCCAGCCATCGCGATTACCCTCCTCAAAACCCGAATTCGGGTCCGTCGTCCTCTTCCTCGTCTTCCTCCTGTGCGCGGTTGAGCGCATCGAGGTAGGCCTGCAGCGCCGCGCGCCTGCGCTCGTCCTCTTCGCGGCTGCGCTCCATCTCGGCCGCCTCGCCGCCCTCCTCGCGGCGTTCGTCTTCGGCCGCATTGCCTTCGCTGGCGCACGCCGCTTCCGGGCCGTAGCCGCCCATCGCCTCCATCTTCACGTGCGAGCGCCTAGCGCTCGTCCTAGGCATCGTCCGTCTCATGTTCGCCGCCTCCTTTCCTCGTCGAGCGTTCCCACTCGCGCAGCCGCCGTGCTGCGTCGGGGGCCGGCAGGGGCTCGGCCGTCCGCTGTGCGAACAATTCGCGGTTATTTTCGATGAGTGAATCGAGCCCCTGCCAGTCGATAGATTTCCAACCGTTCTCGAAGCACCGTTCAACCATTCCGCCCAGAACACACAGAGCATGCGTCCGGGCTTTCCTCTCTTCTTTCCCGTATCTCGCTATCGCAGCCTGACGCCTCGCGCGAATGCGAGCAATCTGCGCGTCGTACTCCGCGATTTGCTCTTCGTAAGAACGCCGCATCTAGTACCTCCAAACCTCTTTAAACACAACATATTGTAGTTCATAATTGTAATAAACACAATATGTTGTATACTAAACCTATCAAGACCACAAGACCTAGTGCGAAGGGCAAGCGCATGAAGAACAAGTGCAGGGAAGAGAAAAGGGCGCATCTATGAGCTACCTGCTTGCAGGTAGCATGCGGCAGGGGCTGGCCGCCCCTGCACCCCGCGCTCCGAGGTTGCATTCACTGGATGCAACCGCTGCGCGGACCCGGGTCCTTGCCGATTCGGACGAGAGGAGATGACCGGCATGGCGATCTACTACATGAACGCGAAGGTCATCTCCCGCTCGTCCGGGCGATCGTCAGTGGCGGCAGCGGCTTACCGCAGCGGCACCAAGCTGACGAACGCGCGGGACGGGGTCGTGCACGACTACTCGCAGAGGACGGACGTCGTCCACAGCGAGATAACGCTGCCCGGCCACGCCCCGGAGCGCTGGCTCGACCGCTCGACGTTGTGGAACGACGTCGAGCTGAACGAGAAGTCAGCCAGCGCGCAGACCGCACGCGAGATTCTGTTCGCGCTTCCGCGAGAACTCAATGAACGCGAGCAGGTCGTTTTCGCCCGCGCTTATGCCCGGTCGCTTGCGCGTGAGGGCATGGTCGTGGATTGGTCAATCCACAGCGGCAAGGGCGAAAACCCCCACTGCCACATGCTGTGCACCATGTCGCCGTGTGACGCGAACGGCTTCACGCCGCGCACGGTGAACGTGTACACCGTGCGTAACGATAGCGGAGAGGAGCGCGAGATGACCGCGGCTGAGCTAAAGCAAGCCGGCGAATCGTGGGTGAAGACGTATCGCTACAAGGGCGGCAAAACGCTTACGCAGGCCGAGGCCGAAGCCCAAGGCCTTCATCCGACGCGCGATCGCAAGGGGAAGACGCCGGTCCAGAACAAGCGATACACGGTCGATTGGAACGCTCATTCGAAGCTGGACCAGTGGCGAGAGCGGCTCGCAACGATGCAGAACGCTGCGCTCGAAGCAGCAGGGAGTGAGAAGCGCGTCGATCATCGTAGCTACGCCGAGCGCGGCATCGATCGTATTCCCACCGTCCATGAGGGACCCGCCGTGACCCATATCGAGAGGGCCGAGCAGCTAAGGGCGGAACGCGAGGGTCGCGAATACGAGCCCGTCACTGGAATCAGGCGGCTCAACATGATGATTAAGAAGGCGAACGGGAGATTGGAGGCACTGATGGAGAAGGCGAAGCGTTCGTTCATGGAATGGCGCCGCTCGATGAACGATGTCGATCGCGGCAGGTCGGCGAATCAGCAGAGGCGGGCGAACCGTAGCAGTAGGCAGGGCCGCCGCGCCCAGCGCGGGCACGGCGGCATGAGCAGGTAGAGGAGGAAACGGTATGGAGGTCAAAATCTATTTCAAGGACGGCACGGTCGAAGCGCACCATTTGCCCGAGATTGTCGGGGAGACGTTCTCCGACTTCGACAAATCGACTGGACGCGAGAAATCTCGCAGCAGCATCGACCGCATCAAGGATGTCGTCGAGCGTCTCGAATTGCGAGACGAGGGTTATGTGCTCGTTCGGAAGATCGTTTACAACACCGCAGAGGACTTCGAGCAGTTGCGCACTTCCGAGTACTGCGTGGTTCCGATGCCTGCATTCGCGCACGTGAAATATGTGCTTGTTGACGACGAGCAGGTGTGGGCGTCTAAAGCTAGTAAGACGGCCGCTGGTCAGCAGAAGCTCGAAAAGAACTGGTAAGCGAATGACGACTAATCCATTGCGCGAGGGACGGCCCTTGGGGCCGTCCCTTTGCTTGTTGGCAGCTACATACTGCTTATCGATATATACTCGTGGTGGAGATGGGCGCGAGGCGTAAGAACTCTATTTCTTGCAGGTCGCCGAAACGGATCCAGTATCTATCATCCTCGATGTTTTCGATTGGGAACGGCCAGTACTTCCCATCTGTGAACCAGCCTGTTATCTCGATCCGGTCATCGTAGACGTAAATCTTATCGACGAAATAGTCCAGTACCTTGCGTCTGATTTCCTCGTCGCTCAAATCAGCATTTCTGAACTTCAAGAAGTACTCGCCGATTGCCACGTTGTCACCGAACGGCTTTTGCGTCTCTTCCTCAATGATGATGGTCTGTTCCAGCACACGCACGCGCTCCTCGAGCTCTAGCATTCGCGACTGCGTCGTCTCATTGAAGATGCCGTTCTGGCTGACCTGACTCACGAGGGCATCAGGTCAACTGTATCAGCTACGTCGGGTGAGATCACTCGCCGTATCCTGACATCTCCTCTGACATGAACAACTCGAAGGCACGTATATCCTCTTCGCTGTACACGCCGACGTCTTGCTCAGTCGCGACGTGCATGGCGTGACCCAACATCGCCTCGCGCATGTTCTCCTCGACGGCCTCGGCGTACAGCTGCAGCGTCGTCTCGATGTTGGCGTGCCCGAGCAGCGCTTGCACCGTCTTCGGGTCGATTTTCGCCGCAACGAGCTCGGTCGCGTACGTGTGCCTCAGCGAGTGCAGCGACGCGCCGACGTAGCCGGTCTTGCGCGTCTGCACCATGGGCGAGCCGTCGTCCAGCTTTCTCGCCGACTTGAACTCGGTGCGTTCCGTGAACGCCCCGAGACCGTGGTCGGCGAAGTAGATCCTCAGCGAGCGGTTGAAGTTGTTCACGTCCCATGCGTTGCCGTCCGTGTTCGTGCACACGGGCACGGATTCCAACCACCGCTTCGGCTTCACGACGAAATCGCCATCGGCCCCGCGTATCAACTTGCCTTTGCCATCGCGTTCCCTGAAGCCTGCCTTGAACAGCTCCTGCTGCTTCTCCCTCCATTTGAGCAGATACGCCCACACCGGCTTCGCGATGGGGATGTCGCGCATCGACTCGTACGTCTTCGTTGACTGGACGCCCTTCCTGCCCAACGCCCTCCTGACGTAGA
>DMNP01000060.1 GCA_003452695.1 Eggerthellaceae bacterium | reverse complement strand
GTGGTCTTGCCCGCGCCGTTGGGTCCGACGAGCGCCAGATGATCGTATGCCTGCAAGCGCAAGCTGGCGTTGGCGAACAGCGTGCGCCCGCCAAAGGACTTCGTTATTTGTTCCAATTGCATAATCATGTCTCCATTATACTTGCCCTATGACTTCTGCATCTAAACAACGGGTAATGGGCAGCCGGACGCCGCGGCTTGCGCCTGCTGTTCAGCGGTCGCAACAGGCGCCGCTCGGGCTTGTCTGCGCGATAGCCGTAGCGCTGCTGTGCGTGTTCGCGCTGGTCGGTGCATGGGTCGTCGTGCTGGCAACGAGCAATGCCTATGCGATTGCCCATGCGGGCCGTTCCGCTGCGGCGCAGCAGGCGGCCGGCGGCGCTGCCGCGCCGGGGGGCACGTCCGGCTCTTCCGCGCGGTCGGCCGGAACGGCGCCCACGTACTCTTCGGGCAAGCTTGCGGGCGCTCGCGAGGAAACGGACGCCGACGGCGTCGTCCACGGCACGATGCCCGACGGCACGCGCTATCTGTTGTATGGCCGCGGCGAAACCAGCCAGTCGAGTTCGGGTGCCATTTCTCTTGCGGCGGTTGGCGATGTGTTCGCCACGACCATGAACCTGCCCATCGTGGATGCGTATGCGGGCGCCACGGGCGATGGCGAATACGACTTCGGCCCGTACTATCGCGCGGTCAGGAACGACGTGGCACGCTACGACCTGCGCTTCATCAACCAGGAAACGCCGTGCGCGGGCACCGACGACGGACGCGAATACACGGGATACCCCGTGTTCAACACGCCTGATTCGTCTGTGCACGCCCTGGCCGATGCGGGGTTCAACATCGTGAACTTCAACTCGAACCACACCTGGGACATGGAGGAATACGGCATCGAGCGCACTCACGGCCTGTTCGCGCAACATCCGCAGCTCATGGTCGTGGGCAGCTATGCATCGGCCGAGGACCGTCAGGCCGTGCGCCTGGTGGAACGCAACGGGGCCACGATAGCGGTGCTTAGCTATTCGTACGGCGACAACAGCTTCGGCGAGGATCCGTCCGCCTTCCCCAACAACTACTACACCTGCCAGTTCGATAAGGACGTAATGCGCGACGAGACAGAACGCGCGAAACGGCTTGCCGACGCGGTGGTGGTATACATGCACTGGGGCACGGAATACACGACCGAGCCCAACGAGCAGCAGCTGGACTACGCGCAGTTCCTGGCAGATCAGGACGTGGACCTGGTCATCGGCAGTCACGCGCATATCCTGCAACCGATTCGCTACGTAACGGGCGCGAGCGGCAAGCGGGTGCCGGTCGTGTACGGCCTATCCGATTTCATAACGGGCTGGACGCTAACCGACACCATCCTATCGGGCATGTTCACCTGCGATTTCGTGTGGGACAACGGGGCCTTGCGCGTGGACAACTGCGCCTTCGCCCCCGCTATCGAATGGTCGGATGGCGGCGATACCTACGTACGCTTCCTGAAAGACATGACCGACGAGGAAATTGCCGCCAACACGCGCACCGAAGACGTGTCCGACGACGTTGCCTACCTGCACGACTTCATAGACGACCTGGGCATGGAAGTGCCCGTGAACCGTTAGGGAATTCGTCGGGAGGCTTTCCGCGGAATCGGCTGGCGCCTAGCCGCATGCCGGGCGGGGAGAGGGGTGAGGGCGATTCTGCAGGGGCCGAGCGCCCGGAAAACGAGCCGGTGGCTCGTTTTCAGCGAGGCCGGGCAAGCGTGAGCTTGCCCCCGTACTGGCTTGAAACCCCTATCCGATAACGTCGCAAGAGATTCTTGGGCCTAATTCCTGATAAATATTAAAGCAAAGCCGAAGCCAAGCCCGAATCCCCTCTCCCCGCCCGGCATGCGGCTAGGCGCCAGCCGATTCCGCCCCAGCGCATCCATGCGCTTCGCCGCGCTCATTCAACCATGCTTGCCCGAGCCTGCGCACGTTGCGGCAGCACTTCCGACACCACGATGGCCGCGAACACCAGCGCGAAGCCCGCGACGACGCGCGCAGAAAGGCTTTCGGCACCGAGCGCAACGCTGAAAGCCACGCCGAACACCGATTCCAGCGACAGAAGAAGCGCAGCCGAGGCCGGCGGCAGGTGCGCCTGCCCGATGTTCTGGAGCAGCAGCGCCAGGGCGGTGCAGGCGAGGGTCAGGTAGGCAAGCGATGCCCAGCACTCGAAGGGAAGCGCGGCCAAGTCGGGCGACGGCTCGAATGCGATGCCCGCCACAAGCGAACAGGCCGCCACGCCCGCGAATTGCCACATGGTAAGCACGAAAATGTCGCGGTTCTGTGCGAAATGCGAGACCAGCACGATGTGCAAGGCATAGAACACGGCGCAGCCCAGGGTCATGGCATCGCCGAAGCCGATGCCCAGGTTTCCGTCCAAGCTGATGAAGCCAATGCCCACGATGCAAAGCGCTGCAGCCACGATGTTGTAGCGGTTGGGGCGCCGGCGCAGCCCCGCCCATGCCAGAAACGGCACCATCACGCAATAAGTGCCGGTCAGGAACGCATTTTTGCCGGGAGTGGTGTCGGTTATGCCGATGGTTTGAAGGTAGTATGCCAAAAACATGGCCACCCCGAACAGCAGGCCGTAGCCCACGTGCGCGCGATCGAAGTACAGCTGGCGTCGGGGCAGCAGGGCAATGGCCATGATAACGGCCGCTGCCGCGAAGCGCACGACCAGGATCCATGCGGGGGAGAGCATGCCGGTAACGTCCTTCACGATGACGAAGGACGAACCCCATATAATTGTCGCCACTATGATGAGCAAGCGATAGCGCAGCATTGGAAAATCTTTCGAAACTCGGTCTGCCCGATGGCGGGCTTAGGTGCGTTTGATACAATAGCAAACATTACGTCTGACGACGAAAGGAAACATGATTATGAACATCGTATTGCTGGGTGGTCCGGGTGCCGGGAAGGGCACGCAGGCTGCCAAATTGGTGGAAGAATTCAAGATTCCGCATATCTCCACGGGCGATATGCTGCGCGCCGCTGTCGCCGCGGGCACGACTCTGGGCAAGAAGGCCAAGACGTTCATGGATGCGGGCGAACTCGTGCCCGACGATGTTATCATCGGCCTGGTCATCGACCGCCTGCAGGACGCCGACACCGACGCCGGCTTCATTCTGGACGGCTTCCCGCGCACGTCGGCGCAAGCCGTTGCGCTCGACGCCGAACTGGGCAAGCTGGAGCGCCCGCTGGATGCGGCGCTGCTCATCGACGTGGACCCCGAAGTTATCGTGAAGCGCCTGTGCTCGCGTCGCATGTGCCGCGATTGCGGCTTCATCGGCTCCGAGGCCGATGCCAGCTGCCCGAAATGCGGTGGCGAGATGTACCAGCGCGACGACGACAACGAGACCACGGTGCGCAACCGCCTCGAGGTCTACGAGAAGTCCACGTCTCCGCTGATCGACTACTATCGCGGCAGCGAGCTGCTCGTGGCCATCGACGGCGACCGCGATCCGAAGGTCGTCTACGCCGACGTGAAGGAAGCGCTGTCCCTGTAAGCGCGCTGGATTCTCTAGCGAATCGTATTCTGTTGCTTCACGTATTCCGTTTAGCGAGAAGGCGGTGAAGGG
>DMNP01000063.1 GCA_003452695.1 Eggerthellaceae bacterium | reverse complement strand
CCTGGATAGGCCAGCGTTGCTTCGCCGATTGCGCGGCGCTTGAATCGGTGGTTCTGCCCCAGGGCCTGGAATTCGTGGAAGAGGGCGTCTTCGAAAATTGCAAGGCGCTGCAGGCAGTGGCCGTGTCCAACGCCCTTACCCACGTCGAATCGCGCGCCTTCGCAGCCACCGGCCTGTCGCGCCAGGACATCGCCTTCCCCGAAACCTGCATCTTCGCCCCCGACGCCTTCGCATAGATGCGGAAAAGGGTCAGACCCTTTTCCGCATTTCGCGCGCGGGCACATGTGGCGCTTTGGTATAGGGCTAAATCGATGCTTGCGATTCGCGCGCGCGCAACATATCATTACAAATTGCTGTTTTCTATAGCCTGTAGTGGAAAAAGGAGTTCGTATACATGGCAGTGAAGATTCGTCTCGCACGTCACGGCGCCAAGAAGCGCCCGTATTACCGCATTGTCGTCGCCGATTCGCGCAAGCCGCGCGACGGCCGTTTCATCGAGGAGGTCGGCCGCTACAACCCGTGCGTCAGCCCGTCCTTCGTGTCCTTCGACAAGGAGCGCATGGAGTACTGGAAGTCCTGCGGCGCCCAGCCCACCGACACGGTGGCGCGCCTGTGGGCGCAGTACGGCGAGGATGCCTAGCGCCATGTCCGAAAACAACCATGACATCGCTGGCCTCGTTGAATGCGTGGTGCGCCCGCTTGTGGACTATCCCGACGATCTGGAGATAACCTCGAGCGAAAGCGAAGGTGCGGTCCTCGTGGAAATCCGCGTGAACGAACAGGACGCGGGGAAGGTGATCGGCCGGCAGGGCCGCGTCATCAAATCGGTGCGCACGTTGGCGCGTGCGGCCGGGTCCCGTACCGACCTGCGGGTAGACGTCGAAATCATAGACTAGATGCGCGAGTGGATCGACGTCGCAACGCTGGCGAAGCCCAAGAACCTAGACGGAAGGCTCGTCGTGCGCAGCACGGCGGGCCTTCCGTTTCTGCTGTGCGAAGGCGATGAAGTGGCCTTCGTGCCTCCGCGCACCGACCTGCCGCGGCGCGCGGTGGTGGAATCGGTGCGCGAAACGGGCGATCGCACGGCCGAGGTGCTGTTCCGCGGCGTGGGCGGCCCGGAGGCGCACGGCCTGGCGGGCTGCCATTGCCTTATCCGCCGCAGCCTGCTGGACGAGCAGCTGTTCGAAACCGAACCGGCCCTGTGGGACGGCTGGGCCGTGCGCGACGAGCGCGCAGGCGAAATCGGCACCGTTTCTGGGCTCGTGGACAACGGGGCACAGGCCCTGCTGGAGGTGGCGCGCCCCGACGGCAGCACGCTGCTCGTGCCCGTCGTGGACGAAATCGTGAGCACCGCAGACCCCGAAGCCCGCATCGTGCTCGTGTCGCTGCCCAACGGCCTGCTAGACCTGTAGCATGGCGCGAGCCCGAGCGGGTTCGGAATGGCACGGCATGCCCGATGCCTCGTGCAGTTCTAGAGGGGGATTCACGTGATTATAGAAACGCTCTCGACCTTTCCCGACATGTACGGTTCGGTGATGAACGCGTCGATGATGAAGATCGCCCAGGACAAGGGGCTGCTGGATTTCACGGCATACGACCTGCGCGACTGGACGCACGACAGGCACCGCACCACCGACGACGACCCGTACGGCGGCGGGGCGGGGCTGGTCATGAAGTGCCAGCCCATCTACGAGGCCTACGAGGCCATAACCGGCTGCGATGTGGGGATGGGCCCCGTGCAGCCCACGGGAAACGAGCAGCCGTGCACCGGTCCCGCGCCGCGCCACGCGCACGGCCCGCGGCCCACGACCATCTTCCTCACCCCCTGCGGCCAGCGCTTCGACGACGCGTTGGCCACGCGCCTGGCCCGCGAAGAGCGCCTGCTGTTCGTGTGCGGCCACTACGAGGGCATCGACGAGCGCGCCTACGATCTGGCCGATTTGTGCGTATCGCTTGGCGACTACGTGCTGACCAGCGGCGAGCTGGCGTCGATGGTGGTAATCGACGCCGTCGTGCGCAAGATAGAAGGCGTGCTGGGCGCGGCGGACGGTGCAGCCGACGAAAGCTTCGTCGGCGGCCTGCTGGAATACCCCCAGTACACGCGTCCGGCCAGCTTCCTCGGCCGCGACGTGCCGGCCGTGCTGCTGTCCGGCGACCACGCCGCCGTGGACCGCTGGCGCCGCGAACAGAGCCTGCAGCGCACGCGCGCCCTGCGCCCCGATCTGCTGGACGATGCGGCGGTCTAAAGCACGGCACGAGACGCCTGGCGTTGCGTGCCGTGCTTGCCCGCGGCCGCCCGCACGATGACGAGGCGCTGCATCTTGCGCCCCGACGCGCAAGATTATTTGGAGAGTTTGCCCAGCGGGGCCACGCAATAGCGGGGCGCGGTATCATCTACGAATTAGGTTTCGAAGCTCCGAGGAGAAGGGACGATGGGCGCACTATGGACGAAGGTATGCATGCCGAGCGAGGCGCTTCGAGCGTCTTGCGGACGTTGCTCAGCATCATCGCGATGGTCGCGGTGGTGGCCATTATTACCGTAGCCCTGCGCATGTTCGTGTTCGTACCCTACGAGATACCGTCCGGTTCGATGGAAGACACCATCATGTCCGGCGACATGGTCTTTTCCGAGAAGATTAGCTACTACGCGCGCCAGCCCGAACGCGGCGACATCGTAACCTTCGCCGATCCGGAGGTGGCCGGCCGCACGCTGATAAAGCGGGTCATCGCCGTGGGCGGCCAGACGGTGGACCTGGTGGACGGCGTCGTGCATGTGGACGGCGTGCCGCTGAACGAGCCCTACACGCTGGGCAAGCAGTCCTACCCGCTCAGCCGCACGGCCGCCGATGCGGACATAAGCTTTCCCTACACGGTGCCGCAGGGCCACGTGTGGGTGATGGGCGACAACCGCACGGCTTCGCAGGACTCGCGCTATTTCGGGGCAGTGCCCGTAAGCTCGGTGAACGGCCGGGCGGCGTTGGTGTACTGGCCCTTCAGCCATTTCGGATTGTTATCGTAGGCGCGCCGCATCGGCGCAGGGGGAAAGGATAGAAGCAAGATGGCAGAACGGGAAATCCCAACGTTCCAGGACATAATCATGAACCTGGAACGCTACTGGGCGGACCAGGGGTGCGTGGTGCTGCAGCCCTACGACAACGAGGTGGGCGCGGGCACGTTCCACACCGCCACCACGCTGCGATCGCTCGGCCCGGGCGTGTGGCGCACGGCCTACGTGCAGCCCTCGCGCCGCCCGACGGACGGCCGTTACGGCGAGAACCCCAACCGCCTGCAGCATTACTACCAGTACCAGGTCATCCTTAAGCCGTCGCCCGAAAATGCCCAGCAGCTCTACCTGGACAGCCTGACGGCAATCGGCATCAACATCGAAGAGCACGACGTGCGCTTCGTCGAGGACGACTGGGAATCCCCGACGCTCGGCGCGTGGGGCCTCGGCTGGGAGGTCTGGATCGACGGCATGGAGGTCACGCAGTTCACGTACT
>DMNP01000182.1 GCA_003452695.1 Eggerthellaceae bacterium | reverse complement strand
TCAACGGCTTGATTCAGAAGGGTTTTCTTGAACCGATGGCAGAGAAGCCGAAGCCAAAGCGCACGACTACGCGCAAGAAATCCACCACTAAGGAGTAGCACAATGGCATACGCGGATGTATCCGATTTGGAAGTGCGTTGGCGCACGCTCACCGCAGACGAGCAGACACGCGCAGAAGCATTGCTAGACGATGCATCCGCGATGCTCGATGCTTATGTGACAGTGGATGAAACCGACGAGAAGCAACTGAACTTGCTCAAAATCGTCGTGTGCAACATGGTCGAACGCGCAATGTCCACAGGCGACGATATGTACGGCGTAACTCAGCAGAGCATGACCGCCGTTGGTTTCTCGCAGCAGTTCAGCTATGCGAATCCCACGGGCGATTTGTACATCACGAAGACCGAGAAGCGGATGCTCGGCATCAGCGGCACGGGCAAGGGCCGCACGCTCATGTACGGCATGGTTGGTGATTGCGATGAGTCTGTTTAAAGGCGAAGCCGTCATTCTTCACACGCCGACAATCGGCTACGACGAGAACAAGGACGAGGTAACGACGTGGACGGAAACAGAACTTGCGAACGTGCTGTTCGGTAAGCCGTCAACGGAGCAGGTAGACGAGACGATGCGCTTGTATGGCGTTCACGCCCAGTACGTGCTCGGCATTCCGAAAACCTTTACAGATTCTTTGCGCGGCTGCGTGGTTTACCGTCCGCGTGACGGCAAGATGTACGCCATCGCAGGCGACCCGCAGCCGCTACCGCCCGAGCTATGCCCGACGCCCTGGAACCGCGAGGCGATTGCGGGGTGGGTCGATGGCTAGGGGAATCAGAGTCAAAATCAACGAGCAAGGAGCCGTACAGGTTCTAAAGTCTCGCGCCGTTACCGAAAAGCTCAACGACATGGGCAAGAAAATCACGGACGCGGCGAACGGCAAGGCACCAGAGCACGGCTACACCGAGCAAACCCCGTTCGCCATGGAGAGCGGCGTCACAGACCGCGCGTTTGTGAACGTCTACACGCGCACGAACCTTGGTAAGGCGATGCAGGCGAAGCACGACACGCTAACGCAGGCGATGGACGCAGGACGGAGGGCCTAAAGTGGACGTAGCAGCAACGCTGGTCAACTACCTCGACGGCGCGACCGATATCCAGTGGTATCACAACGCGCCCAAGAATTCTCCCGCCGAGTTCGGAACGCTCACCCGCGACGGTGGCCCATCTGAGATCGTGCGCGAGCTGCCGACCGTGACGCTCATCGTCTACGCATCGACGCGCGGGCGGGCCGCAACGCTCGCAGAGCAGGCGAAGAATGCCCTTCTCATGGCCCAGTACGAAGTCCCGAGCATGTTCGGCTGCGAAATCCTCGGCGATTACTACGACCCGCTAGACGGGAAGCACAGGCACCGAATCACGGCGTCTCTAATCATGAACGATTAACCAACCGCCCCCGCATGTTGCGGGGGCTTTTTGTTAGGAGGTTTGCATGGCTGCAAACAACACCGCCGACGTTACCAACGTCAAGGGCGTGGCAGGCGGCTACGGATATTCCGCGCCATACGGCACTGACGGCGTCGCGTCCTCGAACCCTTTCGAAGTGCTCGGAGATGCCTATGACAACATGGGCTTCATTTCCTCGGACGGCATCGAGGAAGCCATCGACGCGGACACCGAGGAAATCACCGACCTCAACGGCGAGGTCGTATTCGTCGCTAAGTCCCGCGAGGTCGAAACGCTCGTGCTGACCCTCATCAGCCTTACCGAGGAGTCGCTGAACGAGATGTACGGCCATTCCAACGTGGACGCATCCGGCACCAACATCGTCGTGCAGCACAAGAACACGAACCACGACCAGCGCGAGTACGTGTATGACCTCGTTCTCAAGGACGGGCGCAAGATGCGCAAGGTTGTGCCGAACGGCACTGTCACGGAAGTCGGCTCGATCGTGTACGGCGCAGGCAACGTGTTCTCGCGCCAAATCACCATCCAGTGCGCGCCCGATTCCAGCGGCGTGCGGATGTACGACTACATCCAGAAAGCCGCTTAAAGGAGTCCCGTTTATGGCTGCTGAAAATCCAAGCATCAAGCACGTCGAGGTTGACGGCATCGAGATGGCTATCGACCTCGAACGCTTCGAAGACCCCCGATTCACCTACGCGCTGGGAAAGCTTAGCGACGAGACGGTAAACAGCTTCGAAAAACTCAAGTTCGCGAGCAAGATGCTCGATACGCTGTTCGGCGACGATACCTATCGCATCATGTGCGAGCTGGCCGACAAGAACGGCGGCAAGCTCAACGAGGAGCAGTGGAAAGACTTCTACGCTCGCGTGATGGAGTCGGTGAGCGCAAAAAACTAATTGTGCTCGCAGGTTTTCTCGTAAAGCATCCCTGCGAGCTGAGGGCGGATTTCCAGCGCGTCTACGGGCTGAACCTCGATGACATGGGCGAATCGTACACGTATAGGCACGCTGCCGATTTGGCCGTGATGCTGCCGCGCGATTCGCTCGTGTTCCTTGCCGAGCACCCCGAGCTGGAATGGTCTGACCGCGATTACTTCCTCTGGTCGATCGAGTATTCCCTCCGTGTTCTCAAGTGGCAGAACACCAAGGACGGGCAGAAGGGCAACAACCAGCCAAGACCCATCCCAACCCCGGCAGACACCGCGAGAATCCGCGCGAAGGTCGATAACACCGACCTCAACTACATCGCCGAACAGCTCGGCATCGACCTCTAAGGGGGTGAATAAATGGCCGATTTGGCAACAGCATACCTGCGGCTCATTCCGTCGCTTCAAGGTGCTCAGAGGCAGATAGAAAAAGAGCTCGCAGGCGTCAACACGTCCAGCGCAGGCAGGAAGTCGGGCGCGAGCTACGGAGAGGGCGTCAAGGGCGGCATCAAGGGCATCGCAATCGGCAACTTCCTCGGCAACATCCTCACGTCTGCCGCGACAAGCGCGGCGTCGATGGTCGGCGATGTGTTTGCCGATGCCTTCAACAACTTCGCAGAGTTCGAGCAGCTTGAAGGCGGCGTCGAGAAGATTTTCGACCAAGCCGACACGTCGAAGATTTTCAGCGACGCGCAGAACGCCTACAAAGAGC
>DMNP01000337.1 GCA_003452695.1 Eggerthellaceae bacterium | reverse complement strand
TCGGCGACCGCCGCAAGCGCATTCTGGAAGACATGGCCATCGTAACGGGCGGCCAGGTCGTTGCCAAGGACTTCGGCATGACGCTTGCCGATGCTACCACCGAGCTCTGCGGCCATGCGCGCACCGTGAAGGTGACCAAGGACAACATCCTCATCGTGGACGGTGCCGGCAAGAAGGATGCCATCAAGGAGCGCGTTACGCAGATAAAGGGCGAGATCGATCGCACCGAGAGCGATTTCGACCGCGAGAAGCTGCAGGAGCGCCTGTCCAAGCTGCAGGGCGGCGTTGCCGTGCTGAAGGTCGGTGCCGCCACCGAGCCCGAGCTGAAAGAGAAGAAGTCGCGCATCGAAGACGCGCTGCAGGCCACCCGCGCGGCCGTTGAAGAGGGCATCGTCGCCGGCGGCGGCGTGGCGCTGGTGAACGCGCTGCCCGCGCTGAAGGCCGTGAAGTGCGACGACAAGGACGAGGAAGTCGGCGTGGACATCATCCGCAAGGCCGTGGAGGCCCCGCTGCGCGCCATCGCGCAGAACGCCGGCTACGAAGGCTCCGTCGTGGTCGAGAAGGTGAAGGGCCTGAAGAAGGGCGAGGGCCTGAACTGCGCCACCGGCGAGTACGGCAACCTCATTTCCATGGGCGTGTCCGACCCGGTGAAGGTGACCCGCACCGCTCTGGAGTCCGCCGCTTCCGTGGCTGCGCTCATCCTGATCACCGAGGCCACCATCAACGACATCCCCAAGGATCCCGACCCCGCCGCCGCAGCAGCAGCCGCTGCCGCCGGCATGGGCGGCGGCATGATGTAACTCCAGCTCTCGGGCTGTCGTTGCAACTGCCAACCGAAGGGCCCCTGCGCGCAGGGGCCCTTTTCGGTGCGACAGGGGGCAAAAGGGTGTGGCACGAGACGTAGGAGGGGAGAAGCGGTGGAGTTCCTGATAGTCTGCCCGCTCGCGTTCATCGCGGGCTTCGTGGATTCCATAGCAGGCGGCGGGGGCCTAATCTCGCTGCCGGCCTTCATCTTCGCAGGGCTTCCCGTTCACAACGCCATCGCCACGAACAAGCTGGCATCGTCGATGGGCACCTCCATCGCCACCATAAAGTACGCCATAAACGGATACATGGTGAAGGCGTTCGTGGCCGTGGGCGTGCCGTGCGGGCTGGGCGGGTCGGCGCTCGGCAGCAGCTTGGCGCTTGTAACCGACGATTGGTTCTTCCGCGTGTTCATGCTGGCGGCGCTTCCCTTCATCGCCTTCTTCGTGTTGCGCACGAAGAACCTGGACGCCTTTTCGAAACGGCCGCTGTCGCAGCGCCGCGGACTGGCCATTACGGCTGCCGTTGCGCTCGTCGTGGGCGTGTACGACGGATTCTACGGGCCCGGCACCGGCACGTTCCTCATGTTGTTGCTAACGGCGCTCGGACGCCAGGATGTGCGCACGGCGGCAGGCACGACGAAGGCCATCAACCTTTCCACCAACATTGCCGCGCTCGTGGTGTTCCTGGTGAACGGTGCGGTCTTGCTGCCGCTCGGCATTGCCGCGGGCGTCTTCAACATTGCGGGCAACTACCTGGGCGCAAGCGCCTTCGCCCGCAAGGGGTCGTCCATCGCGCGCCCCATCATGATAGTCGTCCTCGTCCTGTTCGCCGCCAAGCTCGTCTTCGACCTGCTGGCCTGATGCGACAACGGGCGGGGCTTGCTGCGCAGCTGCGCATGTCGCGCGTTCGTTCGAGCGTTTTTCTTCCATAGGCGAAATCCCTCCGCCCTTTGGCAAATCGAAAGCCGTCCAGGACGGAGATATCTCCGCAAGGTTGGTGCAACGCGTGCATTCGGGGCCAGTTCATTGCATCGATAGTACAATGCACGGTATGTTTGGGATTGCACCGGCAACGCTTGCGGCCTATGTGGTCGTGTATCTTCTGGCGATGAACGTCATCGCCACGGTCGTGTTCGGCCTGGACAAGCTGCGGGCCCGCGCGGGGGTGCAGCGGGTGCCCGAACGAGTGCTCTTGCTGCTGGCCGTGTTCGGGGGCAGCGTAGGGGCGCTTGCGGGCATGCACCTGTTTCGTCACAAAACGCGCAAGCCGTTGTTTTCGCGGGGCGTGCCGATTATCCTGGTTGCGCAGATAGCGCTTGCCGCATGGCTGGCGTATGCCTTCGTGGCTCCGCGTTTTTTCGGCCCGCCACAGCCCGAGCTGCAAGAAGCAAAGGTGGACTACGTGGTGGACGGCGACACGATAGACGTCGTCGTGGACGGCGCCGAACAGCGCGTGCGGCTGGCGGGCATAGACGCTCCGGAATCCGTTTCGCACGACGCGTCGGCCAACAGCGCAGAGGGCGAGCAGGCGGCAGAGTTCGCACGTTCGCTGCTGCCCATCGGGCGCCGCGTGCTTCTGCAAAAGGACGTGTCCGACACCGACCGCTATGGCCGCCTGGTCCGCTACGTATGGCTGCAGGAGCCTGCCGATGCCTACGATGCTGCCGAGGTTTCCAGCAAGATGGCCAACGCGATTATCGTCGAATCCGGATATGCCCGGGCATACCGATACCATCCGGATACCGCCTATCACGAGCACTTCGAGGCCGCCCAGCAGCGTGCCGCCGATGCCGACGCCGGCGTATCCTATTTCTGGCGGTCGTAATCTCTTGCGCACGCGTCGACGCAGGTGCGGTTGTTTGATCCGTGCGAAGTTCAACGCGCTGTGCGACGGTTTTGGCCTGTTTGCTCAGGTCGAAAGGCCAGAATTGGGCGCATATTCGAACTGTGTTCGCTAAACGCAATCGCGCATCCGCAATGGTGCAGGACATATCGGCAGAGAATCTCAAATTGCCGCAGATCCTTGCAGTTAGACGGCTCTCACCGGTTCCCCTACGAAGGCTGGCACGAGGCGCGCAGGGCTGCCGCAGCTTTGAAACCGCGCATTTCGCGTAATCTCATGCATTTTCAGCTTGGAGCTGCATCAGATTGCATGAAATGCGCG
>DMNP01000305.1:5835-5988 GCA_003452695.1 Eggerthellaceae bacterium | reverse complement strand
AGGGCCGGTCATGAACACGTGGCCGCTTTCGCAGTCCCACCGTATGACCAGGTCGCCACCGAGCAGGTGGGCAATCACCGTATCGTCGGTCAAGCCGTTTAGAATGCAGGCCACGACGCTCGCGCACGTGCCCGTGCCGCAGGCGAGCGTCTC
>DMNP01000305.1:0-5721 GCA_003452695.1 Eggerthellaceae bacterium | reverse complement strand
CACGAACTCGGCGTTCACCCGCTCGGGAAACGCCGTGTGCGTTTCGAAATGGGGGCCGATTTGCGCAACCGGGAAGCTGGCTGTGTCGTCGACGAAGACCACGGCGTGAGGGTTGCCCATGGAAACGCAGGTCATCGCGAACTGCCGGCCCGCAACCTGGATAGGCGCCGCAATGACGGGCGATTCATCAGCAACGACGGGAACAAGTCCGGCATCGAGCACCGGACATCCCATGTCTACCGTGACCGAGCCCACGCGCCCGTCCTGGACGTTCAGCGAAAGCCGCTTCACACCCGCCTGCGTGTTCACGGTGATGACAGTCTTGTCGGTAAGCCCGTGGTCGTACACATACTTGCCCACACAGCGGATGCCGTTTCCGCACATAGCCGAACGCGATCCGTCGGCGTTGAACATTTCCATGAAGAAGTCCGCCTGCGAAGACGGGCGTATGAGGATCAACCCGTCGGAGCCGATTCCGTAATGACGGTCGCTGATTATCTTCGCAAGCGATGCGGGATTGTTCACGGTTTCCTCGAAGCAGTTGACGTACACGTAGTCGTTGCCTGCACCGTGCATTTTCGTGAACTTCACGATTCTATCCTCCCTGGCTGTCCTGTTAATCCAAGCCTAGATCGGCGGCAACATGGGCTGCCTCCTGCAGCGCGTCGGCCATCGCCGTGGCGACGAGCGTCGATCCCAGGCGCGCGTCCCCCGCCCGGTACACGTTGGCGAAACCGGCGAACGCGTCGATGACCGGCTGCTCGGGCCCCGTGAAGCCCTTGGCGATCAGCACGAGGTCCGCAGGGATCTCGTATTTCACGCCATCGGGAAGCGAGCGGACCTGCACGGCGCAAACGCTGCCCGTGCCGTCGTCAGAAAAACCCACCGTATCGGTCGACCACAGGCGTGGGTCGTTGCCGAACAGCTCGGCCGCCTCCCGCTGGCCATACGCCTGCGCGTACGCGACCCGCGGGCCCGGCCACGTATGCTCCCCCACTTCATCGGGCGGGCATGCTGCACGGACGACCTGGCGGACGCTGCGCGCGCCCTGACGAATCGCCGTCGCCGCACAGTCGACGCCGGTGTCGCCGCCGCCGATTACCGCGACGTCCTTACCCGCTGCCGTTATCGCCGCATCGCGGCCATCCAAAAGGGCCGCTGTGGCCTCAGTCAAGTAATCAAGCGCGAAATGCACGCCGGAAAGCCCCCTGCCCTCCACATCTACATCGCGCGGGGTACGCGCACCGCATGCTAATATGACCACATCAGACGCTTCGGCGATGTCGGTTGCAATTACAGCGGCATCACACCCGCAGATGAACTGGATGCTGCTTTCCTCCATCAACTTCAGGCGGCGCTCGACGACGTCCTTGGGCAGCTTCATGTTAGGAATGCCGTACATCAGCAGTCCGCCCGGCCGCGCATCGCGCTCATACACGCGCACGCGCGCACCCCGGCGCGCAAGCTCCCATGCGGCCGCCAGGCCCGCAGGACCCGACCCCACCACGCTCACGAGCGGGGCGTTTTGCGCTGCAGCAGGAAGCGGAACAATCCCCGATTCCCACTGGTAGTCAGACAAGGCGCGCTCGTTGTCATGAATGGTCACGGCGTCGTCGTTGAGCCCCAAGTTGCACGCCGTCTCGCACGGTGCGGGGCACACACGGCCGGTGAACTCGGGAAACGGGTTCGTCAGAGCAAGCCGCTTGACTGCATCGGCCATGCGCCCGCGGCACATGAGGTCATTGGTCTCGGGAATGAGGTTGTGAAGGGGGCAGCCCGTCGCACGTTTTGCGCCGTTGAACGCGATTCCGCTCTGACAGAACGGCACGCCGCAGTTCATGCAGCGGCTCGCCTGGTCCCGCTGGTCATCCACGCCAAGATCGATCACGATGTCGTGGAAATCCGCTACCGCCTCGCCGGCTGGCCGAACGCCGTGTTCCACGCGCCCGATCGTCAGATACGCACCCGGTCTACCCATCTTCTTCCCGCTTTCGCCTTTCCTGACTGTTACTCAATAGCTTGCTGCGCGGCTTTGCGCGACGAGCCTGTTCGAGACGTCGGAGATTCTTCGCTTCCGCTCAGAATGACAACTAAAACGCATCTCCCTCTATGCCCTGTACCTCTATGCCCTGTACCTCTGCCTTCACGACGCGTCGCGCAGCTCGAAGGCTCGCTCGACAGCCTCGTCGTGCGTCAATCCCGACGCCTTCAGCTTGTCCGTCAGTTGCATGATGTTCTTGTATTCGCGCGGAATCACCTTGACGAAGTCATCGGCGATATCACTGAAGCGGTACAGCAGTTTCACGCCAAGCGGGCTTCCCGTTCGCTGGACGTGCTCGTCGATGAGCCTGCGCACGAAATTGAGCTCGTCGCGGTCGGGCGCCTCAAGATCGACCATGTCGCGGTTGCATCGTTCAGGCAGCGTATGCTCGGCATCATACACATACGCCACGCCGCCGCTCATGCCCGCCGCGAAGTTCAGTCCCACCTCGCCAAGCACCAACACGACGCCGCCCGTCATGTACTCGCAGCCATTGTTGCCCACGCCTTCCACAACAAGCGTGGCACCCGAGTTGCGCACGGCGAAACGCTGGCCAGCAAGGCCGTTCACAAACCCCTTGCCCCTAGTCGCCCCATAAAACGCAACGTTTCCGGCCACAATGTTTTCTTCAGGCCTATACGTCGCGGCGCGGTGAGGCGCCACCGTCACGATGCCTCCCGAAAGCCCTTTGCCGAAAAAGTCGTTGGCCTCGCCTTCGATGTTCAGCGTGATGCCCGCGGGAAGGAAAGCGCCAAAGCTCATGCCGCCCGACCCGGTGCAGTCGATCGTAAGCGTCTCGTCGGGCAGCCCCTCGGCGTGGCGCGCCGTCACCGCAGAGCCCAGAAGCGTGCCGACGCAGCGGTTCACGTTGGCGATGTCCACATGGAAACGCTGCGGCACAAGCGCGCTGCGCGCGTCGTTGGTGTAGGGAACCAAAAGTGTCGCGTCGAGCGTTTGTGGCAAGGTGTCCTCGGGCGCGCAGGACACAACCGAATGCGGGCTGTTGGCGCCTTCAATCGTACGGCCGTACTCCGCGCGCGCCACAACGAGAAGATCCGATAAATCGACAAGGCGGGCCTTCCAGCTGCGCGCGTCATCTTTCTGACGTAGACAATCAGCGCGCCCGACCATTTCTTCGACGGTCGAAAACCCGAGGCTGGCCATAATGCGGCGCAGTTGCTCGGCCACCATGAGCATGAAGTTCTCGACGTATTCGGGCTTACCGGCAAAACGGTTGCGTAGCACGCAGTTCTGCGTGGCGATGCCGACCGGGCACGTATCTTGCTGGCAATCACGCTGCATGAGACAGCCCATGGCCACGAGCGGCATGGTGGCGAATCCGAATTCCTCGGCGCCGAGCAAGCAGGCAATCGCAACGTCTCGCCCGTCCATAAGCTTGCCGTCGGCCTCCAGCACCACACGGGAACGCAGCCCGTTACGCAAAAGCGTCTGCTGCGCTTCTGCCAATCCCAGTTCTAACGGCAACCCAGCATGGTAAATCGAATCGCGCGGTGCCGCACCCGTACCACCGTTGCTGCCCGAAATCAGGATTTTGTGCGCCCCACCTTTCGCCACGCCCGTCGCAATGGTGCCAACACCCGCCTCGGCAACGAGCTTCACCGATATCCGTGCGTTCGGGTTGGCGTTCTTCATGTCGAAGATGACTTCGGCCAAGTCCTCGATTGAATAGATGTCATGGTGCGGAGGCGGCGATATGAGCCCCACGCCCGGCGTGCACCGGCGTGCCCGCGCGATCCACGGCCACACCTTGCCACCCGGCAGATGGCCTCCCTCGCCGGGCTTGGCGCCTTGGGCCATCTTGATCTGGATCTCATCGGCACTCATGAGGTAACGGCTCGTAACGCCGAATCGCCCCGAGGCTATTTGCTTGATGGCCGAGCGCCGGCTGTCGCCGTTGGGCAACGGCATCTCGCGCGCCGGGTCCTCGCCGCCCTCGCCGCTGTTCGACCGCCCATGCAGCCGGTTCATGGCGATGGCCAGGCATTCGTGGGCCTCCTGCGAGATCGAGCCATAGCTCATCGCGCCCGTGTTGAACCTCTTGACGATCTCGCTGGCAGGCTCCACCTCCGAAAGCGGCACGGGGTCGTTCGCGGGCGCGAACTCGAGCAAATCCCTCAGCATGACCGTGCGGCCAGGGACGTGGATCGAGGCGCTGTACTCCTCGAAGAGCCCATCGTCCCCTTCGCGCACGGCGCGCTGGAGCAAGTTGATGGAAACGGGGTTGATGAGATGGTCCTCGCCTCCGAGCGGGCGCCACGACGTGATCCCCGAACTCGGTAGCTGGTCAGGCGCAGGCGTGCGCGAAAGCGCGCGAGCTCTGGCGTGCCGTTCATCGCATTCGCGCTGGACGTCGTCGATGCCCAAGCCCCCGATACGGCTGACCGTGCCGGCGAAGTGCTCGCGCACGAGCTCGTCGGCAAGCCCCACGGCCTCGAAAACCTGCGCGGCATGGTAGCCCTGCATAGTCGAGATACCCATCTTCGACATGATGGAAACGATGCCCGCGACGATGGCGCGATTGTAATTGGCAATCGCCTCGTCGGCATCGAGGCCGATGATCCCACGTTCGCAAAGCGACCGTATCGTGTCGTGCGCCAAATAGGGAAAGATCCCCGACGCCGAGTAGCCCACGAGCGCCGCGAAGTCATGCGGCGTGATGGCGTCGCCCGTCTCGACGATGATGTCGGCATGCGTGCGCAGCTCGGCGCGCAGCAGGTGGTTGTGGACAGCCGAGACCGCCAGCAACGTCGGGATGGGAACCTCGCCGACGACCGCTCGGTCCGAAATCACGATGAGGTCGGCACCGTCGCGCACGGCTTGGCCCGCCTCCTCGCAGAGGGCTGCAAGCGATTGCGCGAGCGCATGCGCACCCGCCTGCTCGGGGTACACCGCCCGCAGAAGGTGCGATTCGAAACCGTGCCGGTCAATGCCGGCAAGCGCCTCGAATTGGGCGTTGTCGAGCAGCGGCGTGTCGAGCCGCACGAGCCTGCAGTTCGCCCGGGCGTCCTCGAGCAGGTTTCCGTGGCTTCCCACGTAAAGCAAAGTCGACGTGATGAACGACTCGCGCAGCGCGTCGATAGGCGGGTTGGTCACCTGCGCGAACAGCTGGTTGAAGTAATCGTAGAAGCTCCGCGGGTTCTCGGACAGGCACGGCAGCGGCGTATCGGTCCCCATCGAGGCAAGCGGGGCCGCGCCGTCGCGCGCCATCGGGATGATGGATTCCTCGACGTCGTCGAAGAAGTAACCGTGAACCGCCTGACGCTCGTGAAGCGGGACGCCGTCGTCGACATGTTCGGCCACCGCGACCCGGGACCCGTCCGTCAAGTCGTCGAGCGTGAGCGTCTCGGCGTCGATCCACGTGCGGTACGGCTTCTCGTTGGCGAAGCCGTCCTTGATCTCGTCATCGAACAGAACGCGCCCCTGAGCGGGGTCGACGAGCAGCATCTGCCCAGGCCCGAGGCTGCCGGCCACGAGCACGGCCGCGGGGTCGACGTCGAGCACGCCCACTTCGCTCGACAGAATCAGCCTATCGTCGGACGTGACGTAGTAGCGCGCCGGACGCAATCCATTGCGATCGATGACCGCGCCGGTCACGACACCGTCCGAGAACGCGATAGCCGCCGGGCCGTCCCACGCCTCGGTGAGCATGGACTGGTAGG
>DMNP01000013.1 GCA_003452695.1 Eggerthellaceae bacterium | reverse complement strand
CGTGCACGAAATCGACGTCGAACTGTTCGGTGAACACCTCCTCGACCTCTTCCGGCTCGTTCTTACGCAGCAGGCCGTGGTTTACGAACACGCATGTGAGCTGCTTTCCGATGGCGCGCGCACACAGGGCGCCAACCACGCTGGAATCCACGCCGCCCGAAAGGCCCAGAATCACGCGGTTGTCGCCCACGCGGTTGCGCACGTCTTCGACGAGCTGGTCGATCAGGCCGTCCATGCTCCACGAAGGCTCGAGCCCGCAAATTCCGAACAGGAAGTTCGACAGCATCTGGGTTCCGTAGGTGGTATGGCGCACCTCGGGGTGGAATTGCGTTGCATACAGGTTGCGCTCGGCGCATTCCATCGATGCCACGGGGCATATGCCCGTGCTCGAAGTTATCGCAAAGCCGTCGGGAACCATGGCGACCGCGTCGCGGTGGCTCATCCACACCGTCTGGGTTTCCGGGGTTCCGTCGAGCAGCCGGGAAGGGGACACGCGCGTAATCTCGGCAGGGCCGTATTCCCCCACCTCGGTATGGCCCACGACGCCGCCGAGGGTTTTCGCCATTATCTGCTGGCCGTAGCAAAAGCCGAGCACCGGCAGGCCCAGGTCGAAGATGCCGGGGTCGACGGTCGGCGCGTCTTCGGCGTACACGCTTGCCGGCCCGCCCGACAACACGAGGGCCGCCGGCTTCGCCGCCGCGATGTCGGCGGCTGGCGTATCGCAGGGCAATATCTCGGAATACACGTGCAAGTCTCGAATGCGCCGCGCTATGAGCTGCCCGTACTGGGCTCCGAAGTCGAGCACGACGACCATCTGCTGTTTGTCCTGTGTAGCCACGGGAACTCCAATCTGTCGGAGACAAGAAGATGATAGCATTCCTAGGCTATGATTATCGAGATACTAAAAGCGCTTCTCATTGGCATTGTCGAGGGCATAACCGAGTGGCTGCCCATATCGTCTACCGGACACATGATTTTGGTGGACGAATTCGTGCAGCTGAACGTGTCGGAAAGCTTCCTGAACCTGTTCCTGGTCGTCATACAGATCGGGGCCATTCTGGCCGTCATCATCATGTACTTCCAGAAGCTGAACCCGTTTTCGACGAAGAAGACGCCGGAGCAGCGCAAGGGTACCTGGCGGCTGTGGGGCATGGTCGTTATCGGGTGCGTTCCCGCGGCGGCGGTCGGCCTGGTGCTGGACGACTGGGTGAACGAGCATTTCTACAACAAGGTGGTCGTGGCGGCCATGCTCATCGTGTACGGCATCGCCTTCATCGTGCTGGAGCGGCGCAACCGCTCCAAGATGGATTGGGCGCAGTGCGCTCATCCGGGCATAGACCAATCCGAAGCCGAGAACATGCTGTTCAGCGTGGCCGACGTCGATTCCATCGACTGGAAGACGGCCCTGAAGATTGGCCTGTTCCAATGCCTGGCCATCATTCCCGGCACGAGCCGTTCCGGTGCGACTATCATCGGCGGCATGTTGGCGGGCTGCTCGCGCACGGCTGCGGCGGAGTTCACGTTCTTCATGGCGATTCCGGTCATGTTGGGCTGGGGCCTGGTGAAGGCGTTCAAGTTCATTGCGGCCGGCTTGGCGATGTCTGCGACCGAGATCGCCGTGCTCGTCGTGGGCGTCGTCACGGCGTTCGTCATGTCGGTCGTTTCGATCCGGTTCCTTATGGGATATATCAAGCGCAACGATTTCGCCGCGTTCGGCTGGTACCGCATCGTGGTGGGCATCTTGGTGCTTGCCGTGTTCGCGCTGGAGACGGCCGGCGTGCTGGCGTAGGCGCTGCGGCCGGACACCGACGGCCAACTTGCTGGCTCGCCCCGTGCAGCCCGGACGGCCGGGCGCGAGGTTCGACTAAGGCGACTTGTCGGCGGTGTCCAAGAATCATCGATTGTAACGCTCTCGTTTCGTCGTGTTGACCTATACTTGCTGTTGTGCATTTGTACGCTTGCGTAGGGTCGAACGAAGGAGCGGTAGATGAACAACCGTAAGGAATGCGTTGCGATGATACTGGCCGGCGGCCAGGGAAGCCGTCTGGGCGTGCTCACCAGGTTTCGTGCGAAACCGGCCGTGCCTTACGGGGGGAAATACCGCATCATCGACTTCCCGCTTTCCAACTGTACGAATTCGGGCATCGACGTAGTGGGCGTGCTCACCCAGTACGAGCCTTTCGTGCTGAACAGCTACATAGGCAACGGCGCTCCGTGGGACCTGAACACCAACACGGGCGGTGCGTACTGCCTTTCGCCTTCGACGCACATAGGAGACGAGGGCAGCTGGTATGCGGGCACGGCCGACGCCATCTATCAGAACATCCGCTTCATCGAACGCTATGCGCCCGAATACGTCGTGGTGCTGTCGGGAGACCATATCTACAAGATGGATTACGGTGCCATGGTGCGTTTCCACAAGGCCAACGGCGCCGACGCCACCATAGCGGTCATGCCGGTGCCCATAGAGGAAGCCAGCCGCTTCGGCATTCTGGGAACAGACGACGACAATCGCGTGACCGAATTCGTGGAAAAGCCCAAGAACCCGCCGAGCAATTTGGCGTCGATGGGCATCTACGTGTTCAGCTGGGAAAAGGCGCGCCGCTATCTGGAGGATGATGCTGCGGACGCGACGAGCAGCCACGATTTCGGCAAGGACGTGATACCCGCTATGCTCGGAGCCGACGAGCGCCTGTTCGCCTACCGTTTCGAAGGCTATTGGCGCGATGTGGGCACAATCGACAGCCTCTGGGAAGCCAACATGGACATCCTGGACGAGTCCGGCGATTTGGACCTGGCAGACAATTCGTGGAGGATATATTCGCGCAACCCCAACCTGCCGGCCGCGCGCATCGGTACGGGCGCTGCGCTGGACGATTGCATGGTGGCCGAGGGCTGCGAGGTGGAAGGCGCGGTAAGCCACAGCCTGCTCTTCCAGGGCGTGCGCGTGGGGCAGGGTGCGCAGATTATCGATAGCGTGATCATGCGCGGCGCGCGCATCGGCGAGGGAGCCGTGGTGAAGCGTGCGGTAATTGCTGAAAACGCCCAGGTAGGGGCGGGGGCTTGTGTGGGAGAAGAGGCAGGCGACCTGTGCGTGCTGGGTTCGGGGTCCTGGATCGCCCCCGGAGCCGCAGTGGCTGCAGGCCAGTCGGTCGAACCCGACGCAACGGTGGAATAGCGCATACGAAAGGCTTGGACATGAACGACACCTTTGCAATTATCTATGCGGGCCATGGCAATCCGCTGCTCGGCGACCTCATTGCGCATCGCTGCGTGTCGGCGCTTCCCCTGGCGGGGCGCTACCGCACGATCGACGTCCTGCTTTCGAACATCGCGGAAAGCGGCGTGCGCGACGTGGGCGTTATCATGCAGCGCAACTTCCAATCGCTTGTCGAGCATATCGGTTCGGGCGATGCGTGGGACCTGCACAGCAAGCGGGGCGGCGTGGCGCTGCTCACTCCCTTCGACCAGGGCCTGGGCACGGGCTTGTACCGCGGCTTCGGCGATGCGCTGTTCGCGAAGCGCTACTACATCGACCGCCAGCATGCCAAGTACTGCCTGCTTCTGGCCTCCGACATGGTGTACCGCGACGACTATAACCGCCTGCTTCAGCATCACCTGGAAACCGGCGCGGACATAACGGTGCTGTACTCGCGCGAGCTCAGGTTGGCGCAAGGCGACCCAACGCACCTGGCTAACCTGCACATCACGGACGGGTGGGTGCACGGCGCCGATTTCGAGCCCACCGGCCCCGATGGCGGCTGCTACAACCTGGGCGCATGCATCATGGACAAGGACCTGTTGCTGCGCCTGGTCGAGGACGCCTGCGCCGATGGGCGCTACAACTTCGTGCAGGATGTTATAGAGCCGGCGCTTGGCACGTACAAGGTGGCCGCGCTGGAACACACCGGCTATGCGGCGCGCCTGACCACGGTGAAATCGTATTTCGACATGACGCGCGATTTGCTGGACCCCGGCGTGCGCAACGAGCTGTTCTACGCGCACGGGCCGGTGTACACGCGCGTTATGGATGCGCCGCCGGTGCGCTACGCTCGGGGCTGCCAGGTGGAAAACAGCGTTTTCGGCAATGGCTGCGATGTGCGCGGCCGTGTGGTGGGAAGCGTAGTCTTCCGTGGAGTAAGCATCGATTCGGGCGCAGACGTGGAGAATTGCGTTATCATGCAGGACTCGCGCATAGGAAAAGACGTGCATCTGCGCAACGTTATCATCGACAAGGACGTTCTGGTTGCCGATGGGGCCCGACTCGTGGGCACGCCCGACGCGCAGCTGGTGGTCCGCAAGGGATCGATCGTGGAATAGCGCGCGGCCGCTGCAGACATAGAATCGGGAACGGTAGGGGCGCAGCACTGTGCCCCTACCGTTTGATGCGCGTGCATGCGCAACGAAGCATTGGGAAAGGAAGCTCAGCATGGCTGACAAGAAGAAACAGGCCGCTGTGGCAAAGCAGCCGTCTTCGGCTGGGAAGAAGACGGCATTGTCTGCCACAAGCGGGGAAACGGCTCGCAGGAAGCCCGCCAAGAAGGAACCGAGCCAGGTGGAGGCTCCGTCCGCCGCAACCGCGCAGCCGCAGTTCGCGGGCATGCCCGGCGTGCTGATCGCCGCGGCAGAATGCGCGCCGCTCGTGAAGGTCGGCGGCTTGGCGGACGTGGTGGGCGCGTTGCCCAAGTACCTGAAGAAGATCGGCGTGGATGCGCGAATCATCATGCCGTTTCACCGTCAGGTGAAGGAACGCTACGGTGCGGAGGCGCAGCACC
>DMNP01000056.1 GCA_003452695.1 Eggerthellaceae bacterium | reverse complement strand
CGGCATGGACTCGGCAACCTCCGGTGAGTTCAGCTACCTCGGCCAGGACCTCAGCCACGCCACGCAGGAGGAGCTCACGGAGTTTCGCCGCGACAACGTCGGCTTCATCTTCCAAAGCTACAACCTCATGCCCAACCTAACGGCGTTGCAGAACCTGAAGCTCATCGCCGAATTGGTGAAAGACCCGATGGACGCCGACAAGGCTCTCGAGGTCGTGGGTCTGGCCGACCGCAAGCGCAACTATCCCAGCCAGATGTCGGGCGGCCAGCAGCAGCGCGTGTCCATTGCCCGCGCGCTTGTGAAGAACCCCAAGATAATACTGGCAGACGAGCCGACGGCGGCGCTGGACTACGCCACCTCCATCGAAGTGCTGCAGGTCATGGAAGAGGTCGTGAAGGGCGGCACCACCATGGTCATGGTCACCCACAACGAGGAGATAACCCGCATGGCGGACCGCGTCGTGCGCATGCGCGACGGGCGCATGCACGAGGTGACCATCAACCGGCACCCGGCGCATGCAACCGACCTGGTATGGTAGGGCGCAACTGTGAAGCCGACGCAGACGACAGAGCTTTTTGCGAATATAAGAAGCACCATCGTGTCGTTCTTCTCCATCCTGATGTTCGTGGCGCTGGGCGTGGGGGTTTTCCTGGGGATAAGCTGGGCAGGCCCCGCCCTGCAGAACGCGGCCGACAACATGTTCCGCGAAGGGCAGTTCCATAATTTCCAGATTCAGTTTCCCTATGGCCTGACCGACGACGACCTGAAGCAGCTTTCGGCGGTGGAAGGCGTAACGTCGATGGAGACGGCGCGGCAGTCGTTCCAGACGTTGAAGCGGGGCGATGCCAAGCAAACCGTGAAGCTGCAGACCTATGGGCGGGAAATCGACGTGCCCTTCGTGGTGGAAGGCGAGCTGCCCCGGAACGCGAACGAGCTGGCGTTTCATGCCGAATCTGCACGGTTGCTCGGCGTGAACGTGGGGGACACCCTGGTCTTCGAACACGATGCGGACAAGAGCGCGGGAGCCGACGTCTCGGACGACCTCATGGCCAGTTCTTCGGGCCAGAAAGCAGATCTTTCCGATGGCATGCGCTATCTTACCGGCGACACCTTCAAGGTAACGGGCATCGTGAACACCGCAGATTACATTGCGAAGTCGGCTGAAACCTATGGCTATTCGAACGCGCCGTCGGGTGCGGTGGATGCCCTGGCGTGGGTGCCCGAGGCGTCGTTCGACGCGGCGGCGTTCCAGCAAGCCTATCCCGTCGTGAACGTGCGCAGTTCGGAGCTGGAGAACCTGGCAACCTTCGGCGACGACTACGACCGGAAGTCGGACGAGATAGAGAGGCGCATATCCACGTTGGGCGAGGGCCTTGCGCAGGCGCGCTTCGACCACATACACGACAGCGCGCAGGCGCAGGTCGACGATGCCGAGCGCCAGCTGAACGATGCCAAGGCTCAGATTGCCGAAGGCGAGCAGAAGATTGCAGACGGCGAAGCGAAGCTGGAACAGGGCCGCGCCACGCTGGACAAGGCGCTTGCCGATGGACAGGCCGCGCTCGACCAGGCCCACGAAACGCTCGTGGCGGGCGAAGCCGCCAAGGCGGAGGCGGAGCAGAAGCTGTCGACCGCCCGGCAGATGCTTCAGATGGCCAAGGATGGCCTGGCCGAGGTGGAGGGCTTGAAGGCCACGGGCACGGCCGTGCTGGCGGACATGAAACGCTATCTGGCACAACAGGACCGCGCGCTTCAGGCCGGCACGATTACCCAGAAGGAGTACAACGACAACCTGGACAGGTACGGGGCGCAGGTGCGCCAGATGGTCCTGCCGCTTGCCAAGCGCGTTGGAATCTCGCTGCCGAACGTGAACCATTCCAACTTCGAGGAAGCAATCGCTTCCGTAGAGGAAGCTATTGCCCTGGCGGACGACGCAACGCTGGAAATAGAAGGCCAGAAGATAGCCATTGCAGACCTGCCTGCGATAATCCAGACCCTCGAGCAAGAGGTTTCGGCGGGCCAGTCGGAGCTAGACGCGAAATCCGCCGAGCTGTCCGACGGCTGGGCCCGCTACAACGCCGGGCAGGACGAGCTTGCGACCAAGAAAACACAAGGCGAAAAGGAGCTTGCCGACGGCCAGGCAGAGCTTGAAAACGCAAAGCAGCGAGTGGAGGACGGCAAGGCCCAGGTGGCGGAAAACGAGCCCAAGCTGGAAAGCGCCAAGAAGAAGCTTGCCGATTTGCTGAAATACGAATGGTCCGTGTTGCCGCGCGCGTACAACGCGGGTGCCACCGAGATAACCACCTTCAGCAGCGTTACGAACAACCTGAGCATATCGATGGCGGCGCTGTTCATCGTCGTGGGTTTGCTCGTCAGCTATTTCGCCGTAAGTCGCATCGTGCGCGAGCAAGTTGCGCAGATCGGCACGAAGAAGGCGCTGGGCTTTCGCAGGGGCGAGGTTACAAAAAGCTTCCTCCTGTATTCGGGCATTGCCGTCCTTGCCGGGTCCATAATCGGCGCGATAGTCGGATACCTGCTGGTCGAGGGCATTATCGGTGGCGTGCTCGGGGGCATGTTCGCCTTCGGCGGCTATCCGCCCTATTTCGGGCTGCCGCTGTTCCTTGCCATAACCGCAGCCGAACTTGCGCTTATTCTCGCAGCCACGTACCTGGCCTGCCGCAGCATCCTGAAACAGCATGCCGTAGATCTGCTGCGCGGCGAGAAGCCTTCCACGGGCAAGGTGCGCTTCTACGAGAAGTGGGACCTATGGGAGAACCTGCCCCTGTTCATGCAGACCATTGTGAACAACTGCGTGAACGACAGGCGGCGCGTGCTCTCGACCATCGTGGGCGTCGCGGGCAGCACGGCGCTCATCGTCA
>DMNP01000224.1:12728-13114 GCA_003452695.1 Eggerthellaceae bacterium | reverse complement strand
CGGCGTCGAGCACGATGGCGATGGAATTCGCCGCAAGACCCACTGCGGCCTTGAACCCCACGAGCAGCACGTTCGCCACGATGCCGATAATGCTTGTGCGCACGATTGTGCGCTGGCGCTCCTCCGGCGTCATGCGCCCCCCTCTTCGCTTACCCGATGAACGTTCGCCCCATTGTAGGGCAAAACGAAGGTGCTGGACAGGAGGCGGTCTGTCGGGGTGGGCGGAGGGATTTGGGCGCTTGCGCTGCCGCTATCGCGATGCTCGGCCCCGCAGGCATCGCAGGCGCCTTCGCCCCTCGCGGGGTTCAAATCTGGGCGATTGTTTCTGGAATGGAAAGGTCCCCATGGTGGGGACCTTGAATGTTCATGGTGGTCGAGGAGGGATT
>DMNP01000224.1:11789-12635 GCA_003452695.1 Eggerthellaceae bacterium | reverse complement strand
GCGCTCCCGCTGCGCCACTCGACCAGACTAATGGCAAATCTTCCCACATCCGGGGGAAAACCGCAATCCGCCTTCAGCAAATAAGCGTTTTCCACATGCTTTCTTCGCGCGTCGGCGTCAAATGCCGTTCGTGCGAACTGGCCCGTTGGAAGATTTGTCGGCTCCGTGCAAGGTCTGTGCGAAGTTTTGTTGCATGCGAGGGCCTTGGAATGGTCCCGGTGGTTGACGCGCAGGTTGCATGCAGGTCTTAAGGGTTGGGTAAATGGGGCGACGTCTGGCCGGCGCGGCGGGCTTCCCTGCAAGAAACGTTCTTCATAATGCCGAGCCATCGAAACGCGGATGGTCGGAGGCCACATGAAGCAACGGAGAACGATGCTGATCGCCATTGCCTGCGGCGTGGTGTGCGCGCTGTGCGTGGGGGGATTCCTGGCGAGCGTGCAAGGGCGGGCAAGTGCCGAGCGTGCGGAGGTGCTGGCGCGCTTCGGCGGCGAACAGGTGGAGGTGTGCGTGTCCACGCGCGATATCGCAGCGGGCGAACGCGTGGATGCTACTGCTGTTGAAACGAGGTTGTGGGTGGCCGATCTGCTGCCCGACGAGGCTGTCCGAAACAGCGCGGACATCATAGGCAGGACCGCCACGGCATCGATATTGCGCGGAGAAGTCATATCGGCAAAGCGCTTCGAAAGCGGCCATGGAACTTTGGACGTTCCCGTGGGCAAAGAGGCGGTAAGCGTTCCCGCGAAGTCGGTGCAGGCGGTGGGAGGGGCGATACGCGCAGGCATGAGCGTGGACGTGTATTCGTCGGGCGATGCGGCCACTGCTGCCCTCCTGAAAGACGTGGTCGTT
>DMNP01000224.1:0-11735 GCA_003452695.1 Eggerthellaceae bacterium | reverse complement strand
GTGGTCGTGCTCGACGCTTCGCTCAGCGCTTCGGCGTCTTCGGCGTCGGGCAGCTCGGGGTGGGTGACCCTCGCCGTCGATCCAGAACGCGTTCAGGAGATCATCGCTGCGGCAAACAGGACCTCGCTGTATTTCGTAGTGCCGGGAGGCCGCGGTGTGCAGGAGGGGGAAGCCGGGGCGCAGGTCGGCGGGAGCGCTTCGGCGCAATCTCCGGATGCGGATTCTGTTTCGCAAGATGCGTCGGGCGCCAGGAAGTCGCTGAGCGCAAGCGCGGCTGCGGAAGCCTCGCCGGTTCGCAGCCCTGTCGAGGGCGACGCACCGACGGCGGAAGAAGACGCGCCAGCAGGAGCGGAAGTCGAGGAGGATGTGCAATGAGGCGCGGGAGAATTGCGCTTTGCGTGGACGGGCCAACGGCGAGCAACCCCGAGCTGATCGGCCTGGACGGGGAATCCCTGCAATCCCAGCCGTGGCTGGACGTGTTCGTGACGGGCGAAGAGGCGCGAAAGGCGATTTCGGGGAACGACGACATCGGCGAAGCGTGGGTCGCCTCGTCCGAAGACGTGGACCCCATAAACCTGGCAGCCACGCTGAAGGCCGATCGTCCCGATCTGGTCGTCAGGCTGCTCGCGTTCGAGCGCTGCGGGTCGCTTCGCAGCCGGGCGCATACCGCATCGATTGACGAGGTGCTGGAATGCAGCGCTTTCGCCAGGTGCTACGCCGATGCCAAATCGCGCATCTCGAAAGCCGATGACACGGGGCCCGCCGCGGGCAAGCCCGTCGCCGCCGAGGAGCTCGCCGCCGTTGCAGTCGAAAAGGAGGGGAGCGACAAGCGCGCGGTGCAGGCCCCCCTGGCCCTTCCCGCAACAGGCCTTCAGATGGCCCGCCTGTCAACGGCCACCCAATCGCGCGGATTCGTGATGCCGGTCGTAAGCGGCAGCGGGGGCGCGGGCAAAAGCACCGTTGCGGTCGTTGGCGCCTTCATCGCGTGCGCCATGGGATACCGCACCTTGCTCTTGGACTACGACCTGCAATTCGGCGATGTTGCAATCCTGGCGGGAGCGGAAGGGGCCCTCGGCATCGACGAGGCGCTTTCGCGTCCCGACCGCTTGGAGCAGGAGCTTGCATTGAACAGGAATCCGATGGTTCTTGCCGCCCCGGCTCGGCTGGAAGCGGCCGAGCCGATGGCGCACGACTTGCCGCGCATCGTGGACGAGCTTTCCGGGGCCTTCGACGTCGTCATAGCCAACACGGGGGCGGCGTGGGCCGATTACCATGCAGCGCTGCTCGAGCGCAGCTCGGCAGCGCTGTTTCTGGTTGATCAACGCGCCTCTTCCCTGCGCGCCTGCCGTCATGCGCTCGACCTGTGCATGCGCTGCGGCATAGCCACGGGGCCGTTCCAGTTCGCCGTCAACCGCTGCCGCAAAGGCGCATCGCTTTCGGCCCTGGACGTTTCGTATGCCCTGCAAGGGGCCCAGGTGCACGAGCTGGAGGATGGCGGCCCCGAGGTGGAGGAATGCCTGGGCGCCGGGGAGCCGGCAGAGCTCCTGCGCTCGGGAAACGCGTTCTGCAAGAGCCTCGAGCGCGTGCTGCGCCAGCTGCTGCCAAACGGTTCACGGCGCATGGAGCTGCCCGAGCCGCAGGCCACGGAGCCCGAGAAGAAGCAGGGCCGCAGGCGCGGTCGCCATGGGGGACGGAAGCGGGGGTGGAGGTCGTGAGTCTATACGAGCGGGTGCAGCGTGCCGGAAACGCGCGGGTGGAAGCCCCGGCTACCGACGATGCCCTTCTGGCGGCGCTGAAGCGCCAGGTGCAGGAGGTCGTGAGCATCGACGACTTGGCCCAGCTGTCGCAGGAAAACCCCGAGCGAGCCAGGAACGAGGTGCGCAGCGCCTGTCGGCGCGCGTTCGACGGACAGGAATGGGCGTATGTGGACGCGGCAGCGCGCGAAAGGCTGCAGGCCCAGCTTATCGACGCCCTGTTTGGATACGGGATTCTGGAAGACTTGCTGGAAGACGAGAGCATAACCGAGATCATGGCGAACGGCCCTGCCAAAGTGTTCTACGAGCGCGGTGGCAAGCTTGCGCAATCGCAGCGCCGATTTGCCGACGCAGCGGAGCTGCGTGCGCTGATAGACCGCATATTGGGACCGCTCGGGCGCCGGATAGACGAGGCGTCCCCCATGGTGAACGCCCGCTTGCCGCAGGGCCACCGCGTGAATGCGGTCGTGCCTCCGATTGCCATGGACGGCCCCTACCTGACCATACGGAAGTTCAGCAGCCATGTGATAACCCTCGAGGAAATGGAGCAGTCCGGAACCGTGGATAGGGCGTTGCACACGTTTCTGGCGTGGGCGGTGCGGGCGCGCAAGAGCATTGCGGTGTGCGGCGGCACGGGCAGCGGGAAGACGACGCTGCTGAACGCGCTTTCGTGCGTCATCCCTCCAGGCGAGAGACTCGTGACCATCGAGGACTCGGCGGAGCTGCGCTTTTTCGAGCATCCGAACGTGGCCCGGATGGAGGCGCGCCCCCGCAATGCCGAGGGCAGCGGCGAGGTAACCATACGCGACCTCGTGATCAACGCATTGCGCATGCGGCCCGACCGCATAATCGTGGGCGAGTGCCGTGGCGAAGAGGCCATAGACATGCTTACCGCCATGAATACCGGGCACGAAGGCTCGTTGACGACACTGCATGCGAACTCGCCGGCGGAATCCGTGTCGCGCCTTACGACCATGGTGCGCTATGCGGCGGACCTTCCGGTGGATGTAATCGAAGCGAACATCGCCAGCGCAATAGACCTGGTCGTTCAGACGCAGCGCGATATGGGCGGGGAGCGACGCGTTACCGAAGTGGTGTCGCTGCGTTTCGATTGGAGCCAGGGCCGTTGCCTGGCAGAGCCGATATACGAGCGTTCCCGCGGCGCTGATGCAGGTAGCTGGGCGACGACGCCCGATTGGGTGAACGAACTGGCATTTTATGGAATTGCGAGCGAAGAGGAGGTGCGTGAATGGAAGCAAGCATGCTCTTCGGAATAGCGGCTTGTCTTGCTGGCTTCGCAAGCGCATGTGCCGTGGCGGCGATGGCGGTTGCGGGGGTGCGCCGACATCGTGCATCGGCGATTGCCCAGGGCGATTCGGGAACGGTGTCGGGCCTTGTTGCGTGGAGGCTGCGCAACGGGTTCGCCTTCTCGATGCCGCCCGCCCGCGCCGTGCTGCGTATCGGTCGGGTTCGAAACCTGGTGGACGAGGCGGTGTCGAATCTTACCTTGCACGGGATTGGCGTAACGCGCGAGTCGGCCATGTCTGTGGCCATCGTGGCCATATTGGTCGTTGCAGTCGCGGCGGGCATCGTGGCGGGCGGTTTCCTGGCTGCGGTTGCAACGGCGGCGTGCTGCTGCGTCGCGTGCGTGCTGTATGCTGCCAGCCTGCGCGATCGGCGCCTGGAAGAAGTGCGCGAGTCCATTCCGGACGCGCTGGAATCGATGTCGGCCTGCTTCGGTTCGGGACTCACGCTGCTTCAGACGTTCCGGCAGGTGGCAAGCGATGTGCCGGGCCCGTTGGGAAAGACCTTCGCCCGAAGCGCGCATTTGCTTGAAATGGGGTCGGGTGCCGATGCGGCTCTTGCCGAAATTCGCTCTGCGGTGCAGGCCTCCGAGCTGGCCTTCGTGGCCGTGGCCCTGGACGTGCAGCACCAGAGCGGCGGCGCCATGCGGCAAGTGTTGGACGCCGCCAACGATGCCGTGAAGGGAGAGCTCTCGCTGCGCCGGTCGCTTCGTGTGCAAACAGCTCAGGCGAAACTGTCGGCCCGCATCGTGTCGGTAATGCCGATCATCCTGATCTGCGCATTTTCTTTGGTAAGTCCCGATTTCCTCATGCCGTTCTTCACGAGCCCGTTCGGGTACGCGCTGCTTGCCCTTGCGGTGATCATGCAGGTTGCGGGCATCCTGCTCGTGCGCAGGGCCCTGGCAGTGGAGGGAGTGTCATGAACGGGGTGGCAATCGCGATTCTCGGGATTGCGGCGTGCGTGTGCGGTGGGCTGGCGGCGGGCTTGCTCGTGCGCTTGCGCGAAGAGCGAAGGCTCCGTTCCCGGCGCCGCGTGGCCGCCTTGGGGGAAGACGTGGCCAATGCGCGTCGCATGCTGGCTCCGGGGGATTCGGGAAGCTGGAGCCTGCGCTATTGCGCGGGCCTCACCCGCCGTCTGTTCATGGGGTCGACCGAGCCCATTTGCCCGAGCGTGAAGGGAAAGCGCGCCGGCGAGACGCGCGCTGGCAAGCGCTACGTGCAAGAGGCGGCTGCCGCAGGATGCGCGAAGTCGATAACGCCATCCGCGTTTTGCGAAGCGCGCGTGCGCCTGGCCATTGTCGGTGCCTTGGCGGGGGCTGTGTTCGGGGCCTTGTTCTCGCTTCCGTTTGCCGTGCTGTTGGGGTGCGCCGGAGCCATGATGGGCTGCTCGATGCCCCTGCGCGCCGTGCGCTCCGCGCGTCGCGAGCGCGGCTTGTGCGCCGAGCGGCATCTCTCCGAGATGCTGGAGGTGGTGGCGCTGGGACTGCGAAGCGGCCTTACCTTCGACCGGAGTTTCGCGCTGTATGGCGAGCACTTCGACAACGCCTTCGCCCAATCGTGCGCGAAAGCATGCCGGTGCTGGGCAATCGGGCTCATGACGCGCGAGGAGGCGCTGCGCGATCTGGCCGCGTCGTACGACTGCGATCAGCTGGAGCGCATCGTGGAAAGCGTCGTGCGAAACCTGCGTTTCGGCTCTGCCCTTACAGGGTCGCTGGAGGAAGCGGCCGCCCAGTCCCGCGCAGCGTATCGCACGGCTCTGGAAGAGCGCGTGGCAAAGGCTCCCGTGAAGATGATGCTGCCGACGGGGACCCTCATTCTGCCGGCCATGCTCCTGTTGGTCATGGGCCCGGTTTTGCTGGAAATGGTCGGCGGATTCTAGGGAGACGCGTTTTTTAACTTGGGGAAAGGAGCGCACATGCGCTTTGGAAACGATAGAGGAAGAGGTGGTTCTAATGGGAACGACAAATCGATGGGGGCAACAAGCGGTGCGGGAATCTCAGCGGTGGTGCGCGGCCATTGCAACGCGTTTGCGCAGCCTGGCGTCGTCGACGGCGGGCCAGGGCACGACCGAATACGCAATCCTGGTCGGCGTGCTCGTGGTTATCGCCATCCTGGCAATAACCGTGTTCCGTCCCCGCCTGCAGGAACTTTGGAACGCCATTGCAGAAGGGATAAACAGCCTGTAGGAAAGGGCGTGCTGGCGCGCGGTTGCCCGCCTGCTCGGGCGGCGCGCGCGCAGCTGGGGCAATCGACGGTCGAATTCGCCATCGTCACGGCGGGGTTCCTGTCCGCGACGATTGCCCTTTCGCTGGTCTGGCATGCCTTTGGGGATGGTCTGCTCGTGGAACACGCCCTGTCCGTTGCCTCGCATCATGTGCAGGGCGTGGTGCCGGCCGTGGTTGCCGATGTGTTCTTGTACTGAAGGTGGGTGATTAACGTGGCATTCCTGCAAGACGAACGGGGGCAGGGCACCGTGGAGGCCGCTATCGTCATGCCCGTGCTGTTCCTGTTGCTGCTCATGCTGCTGCAGCCGGGCATCGTCCTGTACGACCGCATGGTCATGAGGGGTGCCGCAGCTGAAGCCTGCAGGCTGTTGGCCACGGGAACCGACGCATACGGGCCGATGGAGGCAAGCTGCGAGGCCTTCGTGCGCCATAGGCTGGCCGCGGTGCCGCAGCACGATTGTTTTCATGTGCATGGTGGCAGGTGCAGCTGGCAGATAGAGCTTTCGGGAGACGAATCGTCGCAAACGACCACGGTCAGCATCCGAAACGAGTTGCGGCCACTGCCGCTGTTCGATGCGGGCGCCGCGCTGCTCGGGATGACGAACGCTGCGGGCAACTTGGAAATCCGGGAAAGCGTGACCGTGTCCACCCAGCCTGGCTGGGCGTCGTCGTCGCCGCTCGGGTTGTCGCCTGCGGAGTGGATAGGGGGGTGGCTGTCGTGAAGCCGTTTCGCGATGAACGGGGTTTCACCACCACGAGCATGGTGCTGTCGTTGCTTATAACGTTGGCGCTGGTGTTTTCCGCTGCGCAGGTGTATCGGGTGAATTCGGCGTCGGCCGAAGTGCAAGACGTGGCAGATGCGGCGGCGCTCGCCGCCGAAGGCCAGGTGGCCGAATTCATGATAATCGCCCGATTCTGCGATGCGGTGGTGCTCTCGCTTACGCTGACGGGCGTAACCGTTACGGGGCTTGGCATAGCGGCCTTGTGCACGCCGCCGACGGCGGCTGCATCCGCCGAGCTTATCGAGGCGGGCAAAAGCCTGTTGAAGGCGCGCGACGAGTTCGCCGACCGAGCTGCCCGCGTCCTCGACAAATTGCAGGAGGCCTTGCCGTATCTGGCCGCCGCGGGCGCGGCTAACGTGGCTCGGGCCAACAACCGCGATTCGTCTGGCGCCTCGTATCTGGGAATAGCGGTGCTCGTGCCCGCGGAAGGCGAGAGCCTTGCATTCGATGGCATAGACGAAGCACGGGGCCTGGCCGACGACGTGGGGGAGCAGGCGGACGAGATTCGCGAGAAAGCCCGCCGTGCCGAAGAGGCCGCCCAGGAGGCAAACAGGCACAAGGAACGCGCCTTCGCGCACGACTGTGGCGACAATCCCGCCTACTGCATGTACGAACGGGCTTCCGCCCTTGCGGGCATGGCGGGCGCGGAAAATCCGCTCTTCGAGAGCGTGGACACCTGGTCTTTCTCCATCGCCCTCGGGCGCGCGCAGGCCTATTACGGCCGGCGGGCTGCGATAGAGGCGCCGGCGGACGGCTCGGTCGACGAACGGGCGCGCTCGGCCCTGCGTGCCCGCTTCTACGAGTACGCTGCCCGCACGGTCGGCGAGGGCTACGTGCGGGAAAACGCCGATTCTTTCGAGGCGTCGTTTCCACAGCTGCCGGCGAACACGTCCGAAATGCGATCGACGGCCTTGTACACCGAGGCGGCGTATCCCATTACGTCGGTCGTCGTCGAATTGGAATCCGACGACATCGAAGACGGCGAAGGGGCCGCAGGCGCGGAGGCTGCAAGCGAAGTGGAGTATGTCATGCATGCCTGGCCTGGGTGCCCCGAGGTCCAGGAGCATGGCGCGAGCGCCACGGGGTCGATTGCCGACATGGAGAGCAATGGCTATCCGACGTGCCCGGTTTGCGGGTTCACGGCGGCCAGCATGGGCAAGGTCGCCGCAGCCTCCACGTCCATTTCCAACGGCTTCGAGTACCACTATCGCATCGTTGCCGAAGAGGCCGAGGGCTACGAGCGCGCGCGGCGAGAGGCGAAGGGGCCGACAGACGAGGTGAAGCAGCAGGCCGGAAGCTTGCTCGAGCGCTTGGGCGAAATTCTGAAAGACGCGGCCAACAAGCGGCTGGAAGCGGCGCCACCCGGCCGCTACGGTGCGGTGGCGTTCGTGGTGAACAACGGCAGGACGCCCGCAGCGGGAAGCTTGTCCAGTTCGTTCGTGTCCGGCGGCGGGTCGCTTGGCGTGCGCGCGGCTGCAAGTGCCGCCACGTTGGTGGACGAAGGCTCCGATGAAGGTCGCAACGTGATCAATTCGGCGCTGGACGGCTTGCGGGCAGACGGGGGCGCTGCGGTCGGGGTTGCCGGCATGGTGCTCGATGCCTGGTCGTGGATGCTCGGCGCATACGCCAGCGGCCAGGAGTTTCTGTACTCGGCCGTCGAAGGCGGGCTGGACTCTTTGCCGCTCGTCGGCGCGAGCGGCCTCGGGCCTTGGGTCGGCGACAAGCTGCGAGCGGTAGTGGAGGATGCGGGACTGCAACCTGCGCAAGTGGGGGCGCTAAAGGCGCTGATAGTGAATTCGGGTCATGTGGCAGCCCGCGGCGGCGACGGCTTCGCTGCGCGCTACCTGCATATGAAGCAGCAGGTTATAGCGCATCCCCTTTCATCGACGGGCCTGTTCTCGTCGCTGCTGAACGATGCCGAGCAACAGGCGCTCGACCAAATAGAGGGGCTTGGGTCCTCGGTCCAGATCGCCTCCATCGAGCTGTTTGGCCCCAGCGGCCCGTCCCTGCCCGTTACCGTGCCGCTTCCCGGGTTCGCGTTGGGCTATGCGGCGTCGGGCGTTCAGGGCCTGTTCGACCGTGTGAGAAGCGTCTATGCAGATGTGACGGGGGTGCGGGTATGGGAGTGAGAGATGCACGCCGGTTGCGTTGCGGGCAGATGACCGTGGAACTTGCGGCTGCGATTCCCGTGCTGATAGTGGTAGCGGCCATTGCCGTGAACGTGCTCTCGTTCCTGGTAGACTGCGCCGCATTCGACCGCATAGCGCGCGATGCCGTGCGCGTTCACGCCGCATCGCCAGCCTACGGCCAAGACGCGGCGCAAAGCTGTGTGCTTATCGAAGGAGAAATTCGCGCCGCCTTTTCGGAGCGCGACGTAGACGTGGTGGTGTCTCACACGAGCACGGGCGCCGACCTGGACGAGTATCGCGCGACGATGTCTTCTGCGCCGACCCTGTTCGGCATGTCGCTGCGCTCCGAAGTGTTCGGCGTGGCCCTTCCGCGGCTTACGCACGAGGCGGCGTACGTGGTGGATTCATACAAACCGGGGGTGGTCATATGAACAGCCGGGATTGGAGGAGTCGATTCGGCCGGGCGCTTGCAGTCGTGGCCGTGCTGCTGGCGCTGCCCTTCGTCGCAAGCTTCGCTGTTCCCGAACGATCCGCAAACGCGGTGGCCGGGCGCCAGGGTGGTCTGTTGGAGTCGGCGCGGGTCGTCTCGAGCGGAGGCTATTCCGAAGCGTTGGAGCGCATCGAGGCCGCGGCGGTTGCGGGCCGTTCCGAAGCCCCCGCCTATTTCGAAGAGGAGGCCTACCTGCATCCTGCGGCCAGAGACCTTCGCGCCAACGAAGAGGGCACGGTAATCGGATATATGGTCGATGCCGATTCCGAAGACGTGTTCGCCCAGATTCGGGATGCAATGTGCGAGCGCGGGTGGACGGAGGTGCCGCTCGGGGGCGTGCGGGGATCCACGTTCCTGAAAACGGGAGGCGAGTGCACCTGGGCGTTGGTAACGTGCACGCAGGTGGATGGTACTGCGTCGGTTGTTTTCAGGTGCGTGGTCGCATGATCGTTGAAGTTGCCGGCAGCGTATGGCAGCGCCTGCGCGGCCTGATCGGGCGCGAGGGGTTCGAAGGCGAGCTTCTGCTCGTTCCCTGCAACGACGTTCACACGTTTGGCATGCGCGCGCCGTTGGACATTGCGTTCGTCGACGGGCTTGGATACGTGATTGCAGTTCATCGGGATGTCGGCCCTTGCAGGCGCGTGCGCAAGCGCGGGGCGCGGGCGACGGTGGAACGGTTCGCGTCTGCGGGCGCCTGGTACGAACTGGGATCGCGCATACGCCTACAGGCCCCATCGAAGGGCGCGGGCGTTGCGCACGGCGAAGGGTTTTCCGGCGATGAAGGAAAGGATGGTGGCTCATGAAGGAGTGCCCGATTTGCCAGGCGGTTGCATTCGACGATGCCGACACGTGCTATGGGTGCCTGCACCGCTTCGAGGAAGCCGATTCTGCAAGAAAAGTCGATGGGAATTCGGCTGCAAACACGTCGGATCTTGCGGTGCAGCCCGACGCGATGGGGCGGACTGCGGTGACTGTGGCGGACGCGGCGGAAAGGAAGGCCGTCGCGGAAGAGGTGGAAGAAAACGTCGTTCGGGAACCCGATGATGTGCAGCGCCAAGATGGCTCTGCGCCGACAGTGCCCCCGGGTTTTCTTATCACGCTCGTGCCGCCGCCGAACCCCCAGGGGGTCTGGCAATGCAGCGTGCAGCTTATGACCGCATGAAACCCAGGTCCGGCATGTCCGATGCGCGTCGTGTGCCGGGACAGTCCGCGGGCTGACTCGGCACACGACGCGCCAGCGTGCCGCTCCCTGTCGGGCATCTTAGGCTTAACGCTGAGTGCTGTCCGACATGCCCGCTGCCGGGGGCAAGGTGCTTTCCTACGCCTGCGAGCTAGCTATGACTACGAGAAAATTTTCGCGAATTCCGCCTCGGCGGTCTTCTGCAGCTTCGCGTCTATCTTCAGATAGGCGTCGAGCAGCTTGTCGCCTTCTTCGGTGAGCGTCGACCCGTGAGCACCGTCGCGGTTCAGCAGTTGCATGCCCAGAGCCGCCTCCGTCTCTTTGATGATGCGCCAGGCTTTGCTGTAGGCCATCTTCATGCCCTTGGCCGCCGCATTCAACGATCCCAGTTCCCGCACGCCGAGGCACAGGTTGGCAACGCCGCGTCCGAACTGCGAATTGCTGTCGGAGTCCTCGCTCATCACCGCCAGTCGAATAACTGGCTTCAGGGCGCTTGCCTTGGTCTTGCTCATGGGTTCTCCTTGTCGGTTACGCCAGTCCTTGCTGCCACAGTTCGGGTCATGCGCGCGAGCGGATGCTGGCTTGCGGCGCCGACGTCCCGTCGGTGCGCATTCGCCGCTTGCCCCGAATGCACGTTGCCAATTATAACAATTTCAGATAAATCGCGAAGCTGATTATTTGCGCGCGCCAAGGAACGCGCAAACGGCATCCCGAATGGCGTCTGCCGTCCCATCGATTACCTCGGTGAAGAGTATCGGCAGGTCGTCCAGCTCTGCAAGCCCGGCGGGTATGTGGGAGGCACCCGTCTCTTCGGCGATAAGGCGGTTCAGCTCGCAGCCGGTAAGGGCGGCCACGTCGGCGGGAAGCGCTTCGTCCAGGGCGATGCCGTGCAGCGCCCGGTACACGTTGTTGCCGAACTTCGCCCAGTGGGCGGTGGATGCCACGACGACCGGCACGCCGTCTTCGCGCAGGTTCTGGGCAACGCGGTGCGCCACGGCTGTGTGCGGGTCCATCAGGCAACCGCACTGCTCGAACACCTCGCGGATGGTTGCCAGGCACTCGGCGTTGTTCACGGAGTCGGCCGCGTACAGTTCCCGCATCTTGCCGAAGGTGTCGCGGTCCACCTTGAAGCGCCGGGACTCCTTCAGGTCGGCCATCCAGCCGGCGATAGCCCGGGCGTCTCTGCCTGTCAGCTCGAACAGCTGCCGCTCCAGGTTCGACGAGACCAGGATGTCCATCGAGGGCGACGGCGTCTTCACGAACGTGCGCTCGGAGATGTCGTAGGTGCCGGTGTTGATGAAGTCGGTGAGCACGCGGTTCTCATTGCTCGCGCAGATGAGCCGCTCGATGGGTGCACCCATCTGCTTGGCGTACCATGCCGCCAGGATGTTGCCGAAGTTGCCCGTGGGGACGCAGACGTTGACCACGTCGCCGGGGAAGATCTCGTTCTCTTTGAGCAGATCGCAGTACGCGGAAATATAGTAAACGATCTGCGGCGCGAGCCGTCCCCAGTTGATGGAGTTCGCGCTCGAGAAGAAGAATCCTTCGCTCTCGGCGCGCGCCGCGAGTGCGCTGTCGCCGAAAATGCGCTTGACCCCGGTCTGGGCGTCGTCGAAATTGCCGCGCACCGCGCAGACTGCGACGTTCTCGCCCTCCTGGGTGATCATCTGCCTTTTCTGCATCGGACTTACGCCGTCCTCGGGATAGAACACCAGGATCTCCGACTGCGGCACGTCGCGGAAGCCCTCCAGGGCAGCCTTGCCGGTGTCGCCGGAGGTAGCCACCAGGATGCAGACCGTCTTCTTCTCCCCGGTCTTGGCCAGGGAGGCGGTCAGCAGATAGGGCAGCATCTGCAGCGCCATGTCCTTGAA
>DMNP01000018.1:520-3959 GCA_003452695.1 Eggerthellaceae bacterium | reverse complement strand
GGCTTTGCTTTTGTATTTATCAGGAATTGTGCCTGCAGAATCGCCCTCACCCCTCTCCCCGTTCGCCGCGCGGGCGGGCCGCTGGCGGCGGGGGCCGGGCCGGGCGGACGACAAGCTCGGGATTCGCGCAAGAATCCTCGTTGGAAACATGCGCACATCGCCCGAAAGCGCGTCATATCGACGATAGAAGCAGACAGTCTCCCTGTTGGGAAAACGACCAAGCGCGTCGAACTGCGGGGAGCTGCAGGGCAAGGTTCGGTCGCTATCATCACCCCTACGGAACCGGTACATATCTGGCGAAAGGGTGATCGACATGGCGAACCACGCACGAACCATGGCCGCGCACGCGCGGGAAGAAGACCGGACGCGCTTGAAGCGAGCGCCGCGGACGGCTTATCTGGCAGCAGCGCTTGTATTGGCTGCAATCGCGGTTGCCGCCCTGAACATCCCCGCAGACTCGCTGCTCGCGATGGCCCTGCTGCTCCTGGTGCCCTTCGCGGTGTTCGCAATCGGAAGCGCCCTGTTCATCGTCAGCCAGCAGCGGCATCGAAACGAGATAGTCATCGAACGCGGCCCCGAGCTGTCGGCTGAATTCGATGTATTGGGACGCTAGCGCGTCGCAGGCGCGTCTTCCCGGCAAAGCTCGCCGAGCTGTTCGGGTGAAAAGCCCCAGAAGCGCACTTCGGGCTCGAGCGCAACGCCGGAGGAATCCAGCACGCGGCTTCGTACATCGCGTATGACCTGCAGCACGTCTGCCGCGCTTGCGCCCCCGGCGTTCACGACGAAGCCGGCGTGCTTGGTCGACACCTGGGCCCCTCCGACGGTATAGCCCGAAAGCCCCGCATCCTGGATGAGCTTCCCCGCGAAATGCCCTTCGGGCCGCTTGAACGTGGAACCCGCCGAGGGAAGGTCGAGGGGTTGCTTGCTCGACCGCTTCCGGGCAAGTTCGTCCATGCGCTGCTGGATATCCTCGGGATTGCCTTCATGCAGGCGCAGCACGGCCGAAAGCACGATCATGCTCGCGTCGGCCATCATGGAATGGCGGTAGGACCATTGCGCCTCTTCGGCCGACACGTCCACGATTGCCAAATCGCGGGTAAGGCAGGTCACCGATTGCGCGACCTGCTTGAATTCGCCATCGTAGGCGCCGGCGTTCATAATGGCCGCGCCTCCGACCGTGCCCGGAATACCCGCTGCGAACTCGTAGCCTGCAAGGCCCGCGCGGCACGCCATGGCGGCAACGCGGGCGTTCGAGGCGCCCGCCTGCACCCGCACGATGCCCCCTTGCCCGATTTCGGCATCGGCCAGGTTCCCCGCCAGCTGCACGACGACGCCGCGCAAGCCCTCGTCGGCAACAAGCACGTTGCTGCCGCGTCCCATGATGTAGGTGCGCTCGCCACGTTCGCGACATGCGGCCAGCACCGCAGCCACGTGGTCGGCTGTATTCGGCATTACGAAGAAATCGGCGGGTCCTCCGACGCGAAACGTGGTGCGAGCGCTCATCGGCTCGCCGCAACGCACCTGCTCGGCGCCGACGATGGAACGCAATGTGTCTTCTAGGGAAACCATGTCTGCTTTCGCACCTCACCTACAACCGCATGAACCCGCAAGCTGCCCGGCTATTGCCCCATAATGCCGGGCACTGCATACACGGCGCTGAGCGCTATGACTATTACGATGGATATCGCAGTTACCATGACGACGAGCTTCGAACTGCTGTCCTTGGGGCCTCTCGTGTCGGTTGGAGGCGGCGCGTACGACCGCCTGGAAACAGTTTCGTCGCGTCGTGCCGAAGCCGCCTGCGCCTTGGTCATCTTCCGTTTCTTCTTTGCCATTCGAACTTCTCCGCTAGGCGCCCAGGAACATGCCGGGCGCGATCGTGAACACCATTGCCAGCACGACGAGCGCGATTATCAGCACCATGGGCACGATCAGCCGCCAGCCAATCGATTTGCTGGCCTGCTTCTGCACCAACCGTTGCTCGGCCCGTATCTGCTTCGACAGCTCGCGCGAACGGGCACGCGCCTGCGTTTGCAGCGTCTGCTCCCTGCGCGCGGCAGCTGCCTGCGCCTTGGACATCTTCTTCTTCGCCATACCTGCTCCGTGCCTACCGGTTCCCTACCTTCGGCATTATAGCCGCTGCCTAAGCGATCCTCACTACCCAGCCAAAGGGGTCTTCCAGGGCGCAGGTCTGGATGCCGGTAAGCGTTTCGCGAAGCTTTTTCATGACCGGGCCGCTGGTCTCGGCGCCGTCGGGGAAGGTTACGTCCACGCCTTCGGCTTCGATCTTGCCGACCGGGGATATGACGGCCGCCGTGCCGCACAGGCCGCATTCCACGAAATCGCCGGCCAGCACCTCGTCGAACTTCACGGGACGCTCGATGACGTTCATGCCGCAGACATCGCGAGCCACTTGCACGAGCGAGCCGCGCGTGATGGACGGCAATATGGAATCGGTCGCCGATTGGGGGACGACCAGGTTGCCCTGCTTGTCCACGAACAGGATGTTGGCCCCGCCGGTTTCCTCCACGTACGTGCGGCTCTGCGAATCCAGGTACATGTTCTCGGCATAGCCGGCCTCGTGGGCCTTCATCGTGGACAACAAGCTCATGGCGTAGTTCAAGCCTGCCTTGATGTTGCCCGTGCCGTGCGGAGCGGCGCGGTCGTATTCGGCGATGGTCAGCTTCACGGCCGTGTCGCCCCCCTTGAAATAGGGGCCCACCGGCGTTACGAAGATGCGGAACTGGTACTCGTCGGCCGGCTTCACGCCGATGACGTTGCCCGTGGCTATCATCAGCGGGCGGATGTAGAGCGTGGCGCCCGAACCGAAGGGCGGCACCCATGCAGCATTCGCTGCGACTACCTGCTTCACCGCTTCCACGAACTTGTCTTCGGGGAACGGGGGCATGACGAGGCGCGCAGCCGAATCGGCCATGCGCTGGGCGTTCAGGTCGGGGCGGAAGCACACGATGGAGCCGTCTTCGGTGGTGTAGGCCTTCAGGCCCTCGAAGACCTCTTGGCAGTAGTGGAAGATGCCCGCGTCTTCGCTCAGCGTTATCGTATGGTCCTGCGTCAGGCCGCCTTCCTCCCAGGCGCCATCCTTGAAATTGCAGACGTAGCTGTAGTCGCAGGGCAGGTACTCGAAGCCGAGATTGCCCCAATCCAGGTCCTTCTTTTCCATGAACATCGTCTCCTCGCGGGAATCGGTTTCAAAAACAGGCATCATTGTACTCCCCCTCTCCGATCTGCATGCAAACTTGCTCGGCGTTAACACAATGGCAATTCCCGCGGGGGTTGCCGCCCATGCGCCCTGGGGAAGCGATGAACGAATGCTTTCGAGCCCGGATTTCGCGTGGCGAGTGCGATTCGCCTGAGAACCGATTTCGCCCGCTGGCGTGGGTAAACGAGGTTTGAAGGCGAAGCGCGCCGCCCTGCGCGG
>DMNP01000018.1:0-446 GCA_003452695.1 Eggerthellaceae bacterium | reverse complement strand
GCATGATAAATCGGTGCTTACCTAGGCCCTGAGCACATCGCCGCTACGGTGAAAGAAGCCCTCGGACAGAAGCTCTGCGAGGATGGCATCGAACAGCGCGGGGTCGGGTGCGGGGCGCCCCGCCTTCGCTTCGTGGCGGTCGAGTTCGCGGCGGAGCTCGTCTACCTCGATGCCCCCTTCGGCCGCCAGCACGAGCTTCAGCATGAAGCTGCGCTTCTCGCGGCGCGATCCTGCGAAGGCTCCCTGCTTGGCGTAGTGGGCGGAGCGGCGAGACGGGTTGGCCACCCGCGTTTTCAAATCCGCGCCGTAGTCCAGAAGCGCGTAGTACCAGCTTCGGACGTTCGTGCTCGGGCAGGAGTCGGCAACGTAGGGGGCGATCTGCTTGTCGGAAACCGCGTCTTGTTCGGGGAACAGCTCGTGAAGGAACACGCTGCGCACGTTCGTTT
>DMNP01000249.1 GCA_003452695.1 Eggerthellaceae bacterium | reverse complement strand
CGTGGAAGCAGCGCGCAACTGGCTACGCTCGGAAGGCGGATGCGAAGTTTTGGGCCAAGCTGGTTGCCGCAATCGTTTCCCGCAAGGCATCGGCCACGAAGGCAACCTGGTCGCAACGTGGGTCCGTTTCGTCCAACGTGGAAACCGTGCAGTCCGGCGCGCCGCTTTCGACGAGAAGCCTGCCCTCGGGCACGCGCTGCGCAAGGGCGTTGCAGCGCGCGGGGTCGGCAACCGATTCGGCTCCGAGCGATACGAACGCGCCCGCATCAATCCAATCGGCAAGCTCGTCCGGTTTGGCGTCGAATGCGCGCAAGACCACCCGCCGCGGCCATCCGATGCGCTGCAGTACCTGCAGCGCCGTGCGGTGCGCATTGCGCGCTTCCACTATAAGGGGCACGTCCAGTTCCCGTGCAAGCGTCGCTTGCCGCTCGAACGCCGCAACCTGCGCGGCCGTTTCGGCTCCCCGCAAGCCGCACGAGCCGATTGCGTCCAGCTTCCCGCTTGCCGATGCGCTTCGCATGAACCTTTCGGCTTCTTCGTCATAGGCTTCGGCATGTTCGGGCCCTACGCCCAGGGCCACGTGAATCCGCGGCACGCGCGGGGGAGGGGCGCCTCAACAGCGCCCGCCAGACATGTAGCGCACGTTTATGGAACCTTCGATAGTCCATTCGCGGATGCGTTCGAGTGCCCGGCGCTCGTCGTCTACGGCATCGATGCCCAGGCAGATGTCGTGCACCTCGTGAATGCCCAAGCGCGCAAGCTCCCTGGCCGGGTCGGCGAAGCGGCACACGCGCTCGAACGCGCTGGCGATGGGCGCGCCCAGCAGCGGCTTGTTCACGATGTCCTGGGATTCTCGGCCAGAGCGCGCAATTCGAACGGGGGACCGGAAAAACGAAGCCTGCTGCATCGCCTGAATTCGCTCGAACAGCGCCTTGTCCATGAAACCCGCCCTTCCCGTCATCGTTGCTTGCTACAGCCTGGCCAGCCGCAGAGTGCACGCAGAGAGGATTGAGTATAGCACGCAGGCACTGAATATAATGACCTGGCGGTTTTATTCAAAGCGCGCGGTGTTTTGTCATCGCGCTCAACCGCGCGCCGTTCGGCCCGCAACCCCAACAGCGTGACCAGCGGCATCGCCCGGGAGTGCGGTATAGCCGCCGTCAGGCAACAGGCGTCAGGCGTCAACTGCCGTGTTCCAGACGCGCTTCGAGGAAAACGAGGGCGAGAGTAGCCAACCCATGAGTACAGAATATAATGACCTGGCGGTTTTATTCACTAGGAAAGGTTGTCTATGTTCGAATACGAAGCTCTCTACAAGGTCGTCGATGCGCACTTCGTGAACCATGTGCTGCGCGATGGCGAGGAAGAAACCCCCGCCGATGCCGATGGCGCCGATGCGCCCGTGCCAACCGACGCGCCCGACAACATGATAGAGGACCTGCTGGGCGAGCTGGATGGCACGCTGGAGGACCTGAGCGGCGAGTGCGAACGGTCGAATGCCGCGCTGAACGCCATAGCCTGGGGATTCGTCGACGGCGTGCTGGCGAAGTCCAACGACAGCTATTCTTCCTATGAAGATGCCTATGTCGAAGACATGCGCAACGAGGCGTTTTCCGAAATCGACGACTTCCTCACCGATTTTTCCGCGCGGTTTGAAGGCAGCCGCGACTGGGGCGAAGCTGCAAAGGGATACGTGCGCCACGTGGCCGAAAGCATCGAGCGGCCTGATTCCGAAATCGACTCGGATGCCCTGAAGGCCCAGGGGCAAGGCTTCGTGTACGGCGCCGACGCATGTGAAGACTACGAATGGAAGCTTATCCAGACCCAAGCGGGCAACATCCTTGTTACCGACGAAGAGGCGCTCGAGGAATTCTCGATGCGCCAGCTGGAAGCGTCGGGCTCCGGAAGCCTGTTCGAGCGCGTCTTCGGTGCCCTCGGAATCGATCTGGACGAACTCGAGCGCATGAACTTCGACGACGAGCGCGAGGTTTCCGGGGAAGCGTCGGACGAATAAGAGTGAGGCACCGGTGCCCAATGGGCAGTGGCTCCGAATGATGCCACACCGCGACGCTCATCCAGAGGCGTTGCCGGTTGCCCGAACCGCGCATTTCGTGCAATCTCATGCATTTTCGGCCCCGAGCTGCATCAGATTGCACGAAATGCGCGGTTTTCGAGATCGCTTGCTTTTTGTGAACTGGGAAAACGCCGGCGCTGCCCGTGGAAAACCGCGCATTTTGCGACATCTCATGCAGGTGGCGATGGAAAATGCATCAGATTGCGCGAAATGCGCGGTTGCGGTGGAGACCGGTAGCGAGACGGGGGGCGGTCCTTCCGATTCATTCCCCTACGGTTTATCTGGTCAACCGCATCGAATGCACGGTCCGGCCCGGTATGGTTTGCCTGGCCGAGCGTGCCGGAGCATAGAAGCCTGGAGCGGAAACGGGAGCGGAAACGGGGCGGCAATGCGATGGCCCGACTGTTTCGGACCCCCCTTGTTCGAACGGGTGAAACCGATGATAATAGCCCACAAAGCACGACGGGCCACGGGAACCCTTCCCGGCCAGCGCGTTGGTTGGCGTTTCGGAACTGCTGCAGGAGGCGAAGAGGCGAATGGAATCGATGTATATATTTGTAGGGATAATCGCCCTGATCTGCGTTCTGGGCTTCTTCAACGAGAAGGTCACCAAGCTTACCTACGAGATAGCCCTCATGTTGTTCGCAACGATAATCGGCGTGGCCATGCTTGTCGTGGTCGCGGTGGCGGGAGACACCGACGTCGCGAACGTGTTGAAAGAGGTTCAGGGCTTCGACATCCACGATTTCCTGATGCACGGCGTGCTGTGCTTCATGCTGTTTGCCGGTTCCTGCCATATGAAGCTGAAGGACTTCAAGCAGCAGGCGCGTCAGGTCACGGTGCTGGCGCTGGTATGCACCCTGCTCGGCGCGGCGTTCTACGGCCTTTTGATCTACGGCGCGGGCATGCTCTTCGGGTTGAATCTTACTCTGCCCGTATGCCTGATGTTCGGCA
>DMNP01000418.1 GCA_003452695.1 Eggerthellaceae bacterium | reverse complement strand
CGCCGGGCGATGCGTTCAGGCCGCGCGCCACCACGTCGTAGGTGGCGTTCTTGTCGAACTGCGGGTGCAGCAGCTGGTCGAGCTGCTCGGGGGCGACGCGGCAGACGGCCTCCTCCTTCGTGATGAGGCCCTCCTTCTCCATGTCGATGGCGATCTTGAGGGCCGCGGCGGCGGTGCGCTTGCCGACGCGGGTCTGCAGCATGAAGAGCTTGCCCTGCTCGATGGTGAACTCGATGTCCATCATGTCGCGGAAGTGCTTTTCCAGCAGCACGAAGATGTCTTCCAGCTCCTGGCCGGCCTGCTCCAGGCCCGCCACGTTCTTCAGCTCGGAGATGGGGGAGGTGTTGCGGATGCCGGCCACGACGTCTTCGCCTTGGGCGTTCACCAGGTAATCGCCGTAGAACTCGTTGGTGCCGTCGGCCGCGTTGCGCGTGAAGGCGACGCCGGTGGCCGACGTGTCGCCCTTGTTGCCGAACACCATGCACTGCACGTTCACAGCCGTGCCCAGGTCGTCGGCAATCTTGTTCTGCTTGCGGTACAGCGTGGCGCGCGGGTTGTTCCAGGAACCGAAGACGGCCTCGATGGCCAGCTTCAGCTGGACCATCGGGTCCTGCGGAAACTGCGCCTTGCCGTCCACGGCCAGCTCGGGATATTCGGCGGCGTCCACGCTGTCGGTGAAGATGCCCTTGAAAGTGCCCACGAGCGCTTCCAGGTCGGCGGCGTCCAGGTCGGTGTCCTGCTGCACGCCCTTGGCGTCCTTGGCCGCGGTAATGGCATGCTCGAACTTGTCGCCGTCGATGCCCATGACCACGTTGCTGAACATCTGGATGAAGCGCCGGTAGCTGTCCCATGCGAAACGCGGGTTTTCGGTCTGCTTGATCAGGCCGTTTATCGAACGGTCGTTCAGGCCGAGGTTCAGCACGGTGTCCATCATGCCGGGCATCGACATGGGGGCGCCGGAACGGACGGACACGAGCAGCGGATCGTCGTCGTCGCCGATGCGCTTGCCCATGCGGGCTTCCAGGTCGGCGCGGTACTCGGAAATCTCGTCGAGCGCGCCTTCGGGCCACGTGTTGTCGGCGTTGGCGTACTCCATGCAGGTTTGGCAGGTAATGGTGAAACCAGGTGGCACCGGCAAGCCGATGTTTGCCATCTCGGCCAGGTTCGCGCCCTTGCCGCCCAGCACCAGCTTCATGTCGGTGTTACCTTCTGTTACGTTGTTTCCCTGTGCGTCCTTTCCGAATTTGTAGACGCGCTTCACTGCCTCAGCCACTTTCCACTCCTTACGGTTCAGGGTTCCAGCATCGCTGAAACCAACGTAACGCGGGCACCCCTTCAGGCACCCGCAAACAACGAATGATATGGTATCGCAAATCGCGCGTTCGTGCAGATAATCTTACGGGGGAAGCGCCGCAATTGGAAGCGAAGGGCTGCCGGTGCAAATCTCGTTGTCCTAATCGGGGGAAATTGCGTTCATGTTTGAAAGTGCGCAGTTCGCGGAGCATGCTGCCGCGAACTGTGGCTTTTCTGAATGGGCGCATCTGCGGCCGTTATCGCATTCGGGTCGTATACAATGGTACTCGACTATGAATTCGAGGAGAACGATATGAAACGCTTCACCCTGCTCTTCACGATGGCACTGGCCTTTGCGGCCTGTTTTGCCTGCTGCCCGGCATGGGCGGCCCCGTCGGCGATCGACGGCTCCACCACCATGACGGTCGCGACCACTGCGGCGGACACGGCCGCGGTTGCGGAATCGTCCATTGCGGTGGGCACCCAGGCGAAGAAGCCGCGCGTGCTGTACCGCGTGCAGGTCAGTACGCAAGGTTGGAAGGCGTGGGCTGCGAACGGCAAGGCGGCCAAGGCGAAGAAGCGCGGCCTGAGCATCCAGGGCATCCGCCTGAAGGTGGCCGGCGCGAAGGGCGCCATACGCTACAAAACGCTCGTGCAGGGGCGTGGCTGGGAGAAGAGCTGGCGCACCGACGGCATGCCGTCGGGGGCCAGCAAGAATCGCGCGCTCGAAGCCGTCCGCATCCAGCTGACGGGCGACCTGGCAGGCCAATACGACGTGTACTACCGCGTGTATACCGCGAAGTCCGGATGGATGCACTGGGCGCGCAACGGCGCCAAGGCGGGCACGGTGGGCTTGAACCGCCCGGTCGAGCGCATCGAGGTGAAGCTCGTGGCCAAGGGCCAGGCGGCCCCGGGACGCTTGGCCAAGGCATTCCGCAACAAGCACGGCTTCATAGCGGGCGTTCCCAACAGCGAGGTGGCGGTGAAGTACCGTGCGCACGTGCAGTCCGTGGGCTGGCAGAACTACAAGTACGACGGCGCCACGGCGGGCACTACGGGACGCGGCCTGCAGGTTGAAGCCCTGCAGTTCTCGCTCGGCGGCGCTGCGCGCGGCGGCATAAGCTACCGCTCGCTCGTGCAGGACGTGGGCTGGGAAGAGGACTGGAGCAGCAACGGGCAGGTGTCCGGCACGCAGGGCCAGTCGCTTCCCATCGAAGCCGTGCAGATAGAGCTGACGGGCGAGGCCCAGGAGGCATTCGACGTGTACTACCGCGTGCACGCGTCCGATGTTGGCTGGATGGGCTGGGCGAGCAACGGCGACAAGGCCGGCACGTCGGGCTACGGCCATCGCGTGGAAAGCCTGCAAGTGCGTTTCGTGCCCAAGGGCGGCGATGCGCCCGGCTCCACCGAGGACGCCTACCTGTACCGTTCGTCCGAGCTGGGCGACCGCATAGCGGCCATCGCCGTGGCCGAATACGAGAGCGGCGCGGCAGCCGGCGATTTCCACAAGGGCGGCAAGAAGTACTGGAGCCGCTTCCGCAAGAACTACGAGGCCTGGTGCTCGGAGTTCGCCGGCTGGTGCATGGTGGAAGCGGGGCTGGTTCCCGGCGATACCATGCCCGCCAACCCGACTTACGCCAACGCCTACGTGAAGTTCTACCGCGCGCGTCCCGACCTGGCCACGGTCCATCCCAACGATGGCACCTACCTGCCCCAGCGCGGCGACATCGTCATCTACGTGAACGGCAAGGGCGAGCCGAGCCACACCGAGATCTGCGTGGAATCGTGCGAGGACGGCCGCTACGCCGACGTTTCGGGCAATTCGGGAGGCGGCAGGGTGCGCTATCTGGAAAAGCCCTTCCCGGTCGGCGGTGTGGGATACTACATCTCCTTCAACGATTGACTGCACGCAAGCCCCGAGTCGGCGGATGAGTCCGCCGGCGGCACGCAGCGTCCCTTCCAGGCGCGCGTGATGTAGCTTCCGTCGCGTGCGCGGCGGAAGCCGGAAGTGTTTATCCGCTTCGTACAAATTGCTGCCATGACTGATAACGACAAAGAGCATCGGGTGCGCACAATCGAAGCCGCCACATCCGAAAAAAGCCATGAGCTGCGCGGCGTGCTCTTGGCTTTCCTGGGCGCGGCGTGCTGGGGCTTTTCCGCC
>DMNP01000404.1 GCA_003452695.1 Eggerthellaceae bacterium | reverse complement strand
CTCTCGATTCTCGTCAGTCTGACTTGTTCGGCCTTGATGTACTCACTCCGCCCTCTTCCCCTGCGCTCATGATCCGCAAGGGGAGTGACTACGCGTCCAAGTCACACAATTCCGATGCGTGCACCTTACGCGCAAGCGATGCGCCGGAATCCCCCATGGGTAATGGAGTGGGCGCTTTCAGGCCGCTAAGATGAGCCCGTTTAGCGTCTCACCCCATAGGTATTAGGCTTTTTCCTGGGGTTTCACACTTTCATACAAATGGGCTGCGATTGAAACGGTGCTCAATCACCTTGCGCATCCGAGGAACGGGACCCGGCTAACGATAGGATTACCGTGGCAAGTAAGCGCTATGAATGTGGAAAGGGTCAGACCCTTTTCCACATCGAAAAGACGGGGACATGAGAAGCATCGGATATGCATTCGTAATAGGCGGCGCGTTCGGAGTCGTGGGGCAGCTCTTTATATTCGGATGGACGGCGGTGCTCGGGACGGGCAACGCGCTCGTGAACCCGCTCACTATGGTGACCATGGGCGTACTGGGACTCGTCATGTTCCTGACGGGGATCGCGCCGAAGCTCGAGGAACGTACGACCATGGGCGTGACCATTCCCATAAGCGGCATGGTCGTGGCCATCGGCGGCGTGACGTTCGGCACGCGGATGGAAACGCAAAGCGCGAGCGCAGGCGCCAAGGCGGGCGCGGGCCTGCCGCTCCGAGTGCTGGGTACCGGCGCTCTCATATCGGTCGTCCTGAGCGCCATCCTGTTCTTTGCAACGCATGGCGCACTCGAGATCCCCGCCGACGGATCGTCGATGGGGCCACTGCTCGATATCGTGCTGTCGTTTGTGGTCGGCGGAATCATCGCGGCCGTTGCGGAAGCCGTGCTGTTGGCGACGAAGGCGCCCGTGCCCGTCCTGCTGATCATATTCATCGTCGTAGGCGCCTTTATGGCAGCCTTCAACCTGGACGGCCTGCCCTTCATGAACAACGGCGGCTTCATCGTATCGCTGTTCGCGGCGGGTCAAGCCGCCTACGAGACGTTCCAAGTACTGCTGATGGGCATCACGCCCGTGCCGTTCATAACGGTGCTGTGCGTGTATCTGTCGGTCACAGTACTCGGCATCGTTGCAGGACTGCTTAAAAAATGAGTTAATAGCGTTTACATACGATTGCCGTTTCGAGCCGTTACGATCTTATGAACATATCCCAGTACAAACCGAGCAACACTATGCGCGAGGACGCGGTTGAATCGCTGTCGCAACTACCCCTGATCGGGGAAGCTGTCGAACCAGCTGGACGACGGCGCTTACGACCGGGCGAAAGCTCGAAATCGAACGAAGCGGTTTCGCTCGAGCCAAACGTCGTTTTAGAAGTGGACGGCGCCCGGTACGAATGCTCATGCGGGGACGGGCGCGTGGTCGTCGTCAAGTGCGACTCGACCGCTTCCGCACTTGAAGTGCCCTCCGAAATCGCTGGCCTACCGGTCATGGAAATAGGGCCCCATGCGTTTTGCACCTGTTACCTGCTTAAGCAAGTAGCCCTACCCGGCGCCGTTTCGGCAATCGGCAGCTATGCCTTCATGAACACGGCGCTCGCTTCGTTCGATTCGCCCGAAAACTTGCGATCAATCGGCGACAACGCGTTCTACAAATGCAATCGCCTTCGAAGGGTTTCCCTGAACGACCGACTCGAGCGAATCGGGGCCAACGCTTTTCGCGAAACCGCGCTCGAGGAAATTGACGTTCCCCTTTCTGTCGAACTCATCGGGCTCGATGCCTTCAAGGACACAAAGCTCGTTTATACCGACCAGCCAAGTCTGAGAATTGCCGACGGCCACCCGTATTACCGCCTGGAGCTCGGCGGGCTTTATCGGTTGACGCCAGAGGGGCTCGAGCTGGTTCAGGTATTGGACGAGAACACCGTCGATTTCGAAGGGCCGAACGGTCTGGCGGCCATAGGAACGCGAGCTTTCGCCGGCCTGACGCTGCTGAAGCACGCCCACGTGCCCGAAGGCGTCACGCACATAGGCGATGCCGCTTTCAAAGGATGTTCGAGGTTGACCGACGTCTCTCTGCCCGATTCGGTGCATTCCATCGGCAAGCAGGCGTTTTGCGATACGGCCCTTCGGTCCTTGCGGATCCCCGCCTCCCTCGAATCGGTCGGCGCGGCCGCTTTCTATACTGGCGGTTCGATTGCCGAACGCTTCAACAGGACCATTCAGCAGGTAAGCGTGCCCGAAGAAAACGCTCATTTCTACCTGGACCATGACATTCTCTGTTGGAAAAGGAGCTCTAAGGGCAGCATCGCGTTGCTGTACGTCGGCGATGCCGAACGCGTCGTCATCCCGCCGAACATAACCGCCATCGGGGCCTACGCCTTCCTGAAAGCGTCGTGCGTGCGTCATCTGGTCATCCACGACGCCATCGACTTCATCGACGTGGGCGGCCTCGATTTCGGGCGCGGCCTGGCCGATGTCGAATACCTCGTGTACGACGGGAACGAGCAGCCCGTGAAGCGGTACCGGCTGGTCTTTCCGCCCGGCAAGGCCGGCTGGCAGGCGGCTCGGCAGGTGTTCAGCAGGGGGTCGTTCAACCTGGCGTACGCGTTCGCGGCGGTCGACAACGCGATTCTGATAACCCAAGACGTGCACTACCGCTCGAAAGCCATGCTGGAGCGCCTGAAGGACCCTGTCATGCTGGACGACCACATGCGCGAAGCATTCGAGAAGAAGCTGGCAAGGTCCCTTGCCAGCACCGTGGTGGCATTCGGCCAGAACGGGTATCACCAGGGCATCGACCTGCTATTCGAAGCAGGAACGCTGACCGCGGACAACATCGATGGCGCCATAGAAGCCGCCGCCGCTTCGGGCGAAGTCGCGGTCGTCAGCCGGCTCATAGAGATAAAGCGCACGTCGTTCCAGGCGCCGCTCTTCGATTTCGAACTATAGGGCTGCCATGGAAACCAAGAGGCTCCATATAGGCAAGAGCGGCACCGCCGACGTCGAATTCGTGGAATCGCCCCTGCTCGACCGCTATGACGGGCTTGC
>DMNP01000075.1 GCA_003452695.1 Eggerthellaceae bacterium | reverse complement strand
CACGCTGTAGCGCACCTCGACGCCATCGCCGCAATGCTTCACGAGGCCGTCCAGAACGCCGGCCACGCGGTCCAGGTACTCCTGAACCGCGCCTTCCGGCGCGCGCAGCCCCTCCATCGCGGCGCGGCAATCGGAGAGTATGGCGCTGTGGTGGTCGTTCGACGTGAGATTGCAGGTGCTGGCCGTATTCATGCGAGTCTCCCTTGCGAATTCGCCGCTTTCGGCAAACCTCAGTATCTTATTGAAAGGTGGCGGTTCATGCACCAGACGGCAAAGCCAATAGAGCAGTCGCCGGGAAAGATGGTCCCGTCGAAATCGTACGCGTTCATTGCAGCTGCCTCGCCTCAATCCTGTTCGATGAGCATTCTTATCTCCAGTATAGAGCACGGAGCTTATAATTGAATCGAAGCCGAGGCCCCCGGGCCCCGCCCCCGCCGCTTTCCGCGGCATCGCATCGCCGGAACCCGGCATGCGAGGCGCGCGGCAAGCCGAGGGCGAGATGGAGCTAAAGCAGGAGGAAACAGATGAAGTTGTCCACGGAAAAGAACGGAACGGAGCTCACCGCGCTCATAAACGGGGAGATCAACACGAACACGGCCCCCGAGCTGGCGGCCTTCCTCGACGGGGAGCTGCCCGGCGTGCAGGCGCTCACCCTCGACTTCGCCAAGTGCAACTACGTGTCCTCCGCCGGCCTGCGCGTGCTCCTCGCCACCTTCAAGCGCATGAGGGTGGCAAACGGCTCGACGAGCTTCGCCAACGTGAGCGAGGACATCATGGACGTGTTCGAGATAACCGGTCTGGCCCGCGTTTTCGGCCTGTAGCAGGCGCGGGGCCGCCCCCGGGGCGCAGCAGCCGGGCGGCAGCCGTCGTGGAGCTGGGCCATAATGGGCCTGCTTCTTCTACGTCATCATCAGCGATTTTGTTCCGCATTGCGTTTGTCTTCTGCCGGGGCTGTGTTCCCTCGGGCATCGAAGGAGGTTTAAGGCAACATGCATAGTGCAGATGAACTCGAGAAAAGCGTGCGTGTTACCCCGCCGAGTGTGTGGGTGGCGCTCGCCGCTTTCGCCGCGTTGCTCGTGGGCCTGCTCGCGTGGGCCTTTTTCGGGACCATTGCAACGAGCGTGCCGACAACGGCTGCCGTTGTAAACGGGCAGGCGATGTGCTTCCTCCCCGAAAAAGACATCGTGAAGATGCATGTGGGCGACCAAGCCAGCGTCGTGCAAGTGGGCAACCAGGAAAGCGACAGCAGCGTGAACCTAAAAGTGAGCACTATCTCGACCTTGCCGGTCTCGCGTGCCGAAGCAGCAAAGATCGCACCGAGCGATTACTTGGTCGACGCGCTCATGCAGGACAACTGGGCCTACCAGATAACGTTCGAAGGCGATACGTCGAAGCTGCCCGAAAACGTGCCGTTTTCCATGGAGATAACGGTAGAGCGGCTTGCGCCGATAAACCTCCTCGTTAGGAGCTAGGCATGATGACGCGCATAACACCAAGGAAGTGGATCAGCAATGGCTAGCGGCGTCGCGAAAGTTCCTCAGATCATGCAGATGGAGGCGTTGGAATGCGGCGCTGCCTGCCTCGCTATGGTCTTGGCCTATTACGGACGCTGGGTACCGCTCGAGAAGATGAGGGCAGACTGCGGGGTGTCGCGTGATGGCGTGAAGGCCGAAAACATCTTGATGGCGGCGGGCACCCATGGCCTGTCCGCCGAATCCGTCGAGATTAGCGCGGCCGACCTCGCAAAGGGGGAATCCCTGCCCTGCATAGCGCTTTGGAAGCAGGGCAGCTTCGTGGTCGTGAGCGGTTTCAAGGGAAGCCGCGTGTACCTCAACGATCCCGCACGCGGGCAAACCAAGGTCTCGCTGGCGGACTTCGAGGCATCTTATGCCGGGACCGCCCTCCTGTTCCAGCCAACCGATGCTTTCGAACAATGCGGAGAGAAACCGAATCCGCTGCGGTTTGCGCTCAATCGGCTTTCCGGGTTCAAGTCTGCCATCGCGTTCATCATGCTGACCGCGGCGATTGTTTCCATCGTGGCGATTGCGACCACATCGCTCGGTCGAGTTTTCATGGACCGCATCTTGAGCGGCGAGAATCCGGGATGGATAGGCAATCTGGCATTGCTCATGGTTGCGCTCGCTCTCGTGTCGGGAGCCGTCTCGGTGCTCAACGCCCACTACCTGGTGAGCATCCAGGGCAAGTCGGCCGTCGTGTCGTCGGCGCGGTTCATGAATCACCTGCTGCGCTTGCCCGTCGGGTTCTACGCACAGCGGATGGTCGGCGATCTGCAATTGCGCCAATCGGACAACGAGAAGGTGGTAGCCACGCTCATCGGGCAGTTGGCCCCCGTTCTGATAAACGCGGTTCTGCTGCTGCTCTACCTGGTCATCATGCTGGACTACAGCATTCCCCTGACCGTTGTGGGCGTGTTGTCCATAGTGGGCAGCGCCCTTGCAGCGCGTTACGTGTCGGCCAAACGCCTCAATTTAATGCGTGCCAGCGCAAACGCGGAAGGCATGCTGTGCTCCACGAGAGTAAACGGCATGGAGATGATCGAGACCATAAAGGCCGCAGGCGCCGAAGACACCTTCTTCAGCCGGTGGTCGGGCTACCAGGCAGCTCATTACGACATCACAGCCGACAAGACGCGGGTGAACGAGTACCTGGGCACGATACCCCAAGCCATCACGAAGCTCGCCAACATCGTCGTGCTGGTATTGGGGATCTGGCTTATCGTGGAGGGCGATTTCACACCGGGTGCCTTGCTGGCGTTCACGGGCTTCCTCACCTCGTTCATGGCGCCGATGAACCAGATGATAGACCTCGGCCAGGCAGTGCAGGAGATGCAGGCGAAGATCGAGCGTATCGAAGACGTCATGCGCTACCCCGCAGAAATCGAGGAAGGAGAGGAGGCGCCCGAGGCGGAGGGGTTGAATCCAGGGAAGCTGAGCGGGCGCGTGGACTTGGAAGGCCTCACGTTCGGCTACTCGCCGCTCGAACCGCCGCTCATCGAGGGCTTCGACCTTCATCTGGAGCCTGGCCAATGGGTTGCCCTTGTAGGCGGGTCGGGAAGCGGCAAGTCCACCATCGCGAAACTCGTTTCGGGACTCTACGAGCCGTGGTCGGGATCGGTCAAGTTCGACGGAGTTCCCATGGGCCAGGTGCCGCGGCCCCTTTTGCGCGGGTCGCTTTCCGTCGTCGACCAGGATATCGTTACTTTCAGCGATACCGTGTTCGACAACGTGACGCTGTGGGATTCGTCCATCGAGGATTTCGAGGTGATTCTGGCTTGCCGCGATGCGGGAATCCACCAGGACATCGCGGCGCGTAAGGACGGCTACCAGTCTATGGTCGCGCCGCGCGGGCGCAACTTCTCGGGCGGTCAGCTGCAGCGCATGGAAATCGCGCGCGCGCTCACGGTCGACCCCTCCATCATCATCTTGGACGAGGCGACGAGCGCGCTCGACGCCCAGACCGAAGCCGAGGTCATCCGGCACATCCGCGAGCGCGGCATAACGTGCATCGTCGTAGCCCACCGCCTTTCCACCATCCGCGATTGCGACGAGATCATCGTGCTGGACTACGGCAAGGTGGTCGAGCGCGGAACCCACGCAGAGCTCATGGCCCGAAACGGTGCTTATGCGGAGTTGGTGCGCAATGACTAGTTGGATAAGCTCGCAAATAGAAACCCGGGCGAAGCTGAACGACGCCATGGAAGAGCAAGCCTACATGCAGCTTGCCCGCAGCGTGTCCGACCCGAAACAGCGTGCCTCGTTCGACGGCGATTCGCAATTCGACAGGGCGGCGAAAACCTGCCTGAAGTATCTGGAAGTCGAACCCGGCGACATCCCCGATGGCGTGGAAGACCCCGATGAGCGCCTGGACTGGCTCTGCCGCCCGACGTCGACCATGCGCCGCACGTTGCACCTGGAGCAACGCTGGCACAAGCAAACGTATGGCGCGATGCTTGCCCGCCTCGACACGGGAGAGGCCATCGCCCTGCTGCCCAGGGGCCTTTCCGGCTACTATTACACAGACCCCGCAACGGGGCGCAAGGTGAAGGTGACCGACTCCGTTGCTCAGCACATTTGCGAAAAGGCCCTCCTGTTTTACAAGCCCCTGCCGGCCAAGCCGCTTACGGAGCGCGATCTGGTGTCGTTCATCTTCGGGGTATTCGACCGCCACGACTTCGCTATCGTCATTGCGACGGCGCTGGTCGTAACGCTTGTTGGGCTGGCGCCAGCCTTGGCGAACAAAATCGCCTTCGAGCTGGTGGCGCCTTCTGGCCAAGTCGGGCTTATCGGGCCCGTGGCCGCATTGCTGCTGGGCGCCACGGTATGCGGCGTGCTCATGACCATCTGCCGTAATTTGGTCACGGCAAGCATGACCACGAAGGCGGAGGTGATCACCGAGGCGGCGGTTTTCTCCCGCACCCTTTCGCTGCCGGTAACGTTTTTCAAGCAGTTCTCGGCGGGCAACCTCTCCAATCGGCTGGGCAACGTGTACGCGCTGGTCCAGAGGATGGTAAAGGCCATCTTCGGCGCTGGCCTCACGGCGTTGTTCGCGCTCATCTACGTTGTGCAGATTGCCGCCTTCGCGCCCGCTTTGGCGGTGCCGGCACTTCTCATCGTGGTCGTTCAAGCGGCGCTCACGATTTCCATCACCTATGCCACCGTAGGCTATGAGAAGAAGGCAAAACGGGCGAACGCGAGACTTTCCGGGTTGGTGGCCGCGCTGCTGAACGGCATGCCGAAGATCAAGCTCGCCGGCGCCGAGAAGAGGGCTTTCGCCCGATGGGCCAGGGCTTTTTCCGACTACGCAGAGCTCGTCTACAACCGCCCCACCGCCCTGCGCGCGCTGCCTGCGCTCGTGGCGTTCGTGGCGCTGCTCGGCAATGCGCTCATCTATTACCTTGCGGCGGAAACCGGCGTGAGCGTGGCCGACTTCATGGCCTTCAATGCGGCCTACGGCCAGGTTAACGTAGCGCTCACGGAGCTCGCCGCGATTGCAGGGCAAACCGCTGAAGTAAGGCCCCTGCTCGACCTTGTGGCGCCAATCCTGAAGACGGCACCCGAAGCCGATGAGAGCAAGCCCAGCGTCGAATCGCTCGACGGCAGCATCGAGGTGTCGAGCGTCACGTTCAGCTACGGGGAGGATGGCCCCACCATCTTGCGCGACCTGTCGTTTTCGGTGCGCCCCGGCGAATACGTGGCGTTCGTCGGCAAGAGCGGTTGCGGGAAGTCTACCATCCTGCGCCTGCTGCTCGGCTTCGAGACGCCCGATTGCGGCAGCATATTCTACGGGCCCCACGACGTGCAGAAGGTTGATCTTCGAAGCTTGCGCCGGCACATCGGCACGGTGCTTCAGGATGGAAAGCTCTTCATGGGCGACATGGCAAGCAACATCGTCCTCTCATCTCCGGGTGCGACTATCGAAGACGCTTGGGAGGCCGCCGAGGTAGCGGGCATTGCCGAAGACATCCGCAAGATGCCCCAAGGTATGCAAACCCTGGTATCCGAGGGGTCGGGCGGCGTGTCGGGCGGGCAGCGCC
>DMNP01000033.1:2299-2644 GCA_003452695.1 Eggerthellaceae bacterium | reverse complement strand
TTGTTGGTCAAATGTTGGTCAAGAATCGACCTTCGAATGGCTGTGGAAAACTTCGTGGGAGGTGCTGAAATGAGGTACACGAGCCGTGGGCTGCGCAGGCGCCGGGACACCGACAAATGGAAGGTGATCCTCTCCCATAAAGACCCCGTGACGGGCAAAGCCGTGACAACCTACCACACGATAGAAGCGGACAGCCGGCCGTACAACCCAACCAAGCTCGGCAAGGAGTTCTCGGCGTTCTGCAAGATGAACGGGTTCGACTGCACCTTCCACGATCTGCGGCACACATTCGCGACGATGATGATAGGCCAGGGAACCGACATCCGCACCGTCGCCGACTGGCTC
>DMNP01000033.1:0-2223 GCA_003452695.1 Eggerthellaceae bacterium | reverse complement strand
TGACGCTCGACATCTACGCCGACGTGGCGCCCGAGGCGAAGCGCGACTCGCTCGTGAAGATGAAAGCGTGCTTCGACTTGGACATGGACGGGATATTCGGCGAGCCAGAGGCCGACCCTTATGCGTTGCCTGCGTCCGGCGTGCGAGGCCTCACGTTTACTGTCGAGCAGCTGGAGCTCATGCTCGCCGAGGCCAGGAGGCGCGAGAAGGTTGCTGCGCGGTTGTAGGCTGTAACAAAGCTGCGGTCCCGATAAGAGTGTGGTATAATTTCGTTAAACGAAATAGGAGTATGCATATAGCAGTGATAGTCGCCGAGCATGCGCTCAAACATGGGCTGACGGAAAGCGAGATTCTTCACGCTTGGGAGAATTACGTGAGAATGCAGCAAAGGCCCGCCCCAGATGAGGAGTACGTCGCTGCAGTAGGTTGCACGAGGTCGGGTGACATGGTTCAAATGGTGGCGGTCATCGTGGAAGAAGGGTACCTCATAATCCACGCCATGACTCCGCCGACGACTAAGGTGCTCAGAGAACTTGGGATGGCGAGGTGAGCAACATGGCGATAACAGCAAAGGAAATCGAAAAGAAGTACGGCATCAGCGTTTCGAGGCTCGACGAGATCGAAGAGAGGGCCGCCAGGGGGGAGTTGCCCGGCGAGCCTGGTCCGGTGTCGGCAGGCCGTCCCCTCAAGTTTGGCACTGCCCTCAAGATGGTGGGCTACAAGGAGGTTCCCGAAATCGTCGAGGCGATCGACCGCCGCGCCGGATCGCTCGGGATGACGCGCTCGGACTACCTCCGCGACCTCGTGCGCAAGGACCTGGCACGCGCGTAGCGGGCACCGTGGCGCCGGTGGGGCTTGAGGGCCTCCCCAGCATCGTCCAAAGACGGCTGGTGGTAAACCATTGCCTGGTGTGCTCGACTCGCCGATTTCCCTCTAGCGGCCTTGAGAGACGATCTCTCAAGGCGGAGGTCGCCGGTTCGAATCCGGTCGGAGCTACCAGAAACCCCAGGTCAACGGCTTGAAGCTCTGGCCTTTTTCTTTGGAAACAGCCTATTTTGGGCTCCGTTGGCTAAACGTTGGCTAAGGAATCAGGGCGTCGGTGAATGGTTTACGGGCTTTGGCGAGTGGATTCGGGGTTTTAAGAGAATTGGTCGTCTCGTACTTGCTCGGAACCAGCTTCGATGCAGTGACAAATGCGACGTTTGTGATGGATGTGACGAGGTATCGGCACCTCCGCCACGCTTGCAATGCGGTTGCTTCATGACGCCGCCGCGTTGCTCAATCGTTGATGCGATGGGGTGGGTGGCCATAGGGCCGTTTGCTATCATGAAAGCCGACCGTTTCGGACGGGCTCCGATGGCGAATAGGGACCCGTTCTTCTTCATATAGGCAGGTCGATGGGCGAGGTTTCAGACGAGAGGCTTTTCGAGAGGCTGGTCGCGAGCGACCAGGAAGCCTTGCGTCCCCTGATGGAGCGTTACGGCGACGTGCTCACCCTCTACGTTAACGGCTACGTGCACGACATCGACGCCGCTGAAGACCTGATGCTCGAAGCGTTCTCGCGCTTGCTGGTGAAGCGCCCCCGGCTGCGCGAGGGCGGGTTCAAGCCCTACCTGTTCAAGACGGCCCGCAATCTGGCATTGCGGCACCTGCGGCTGCGGGCGAGGTTCATGAGCGTGGAAGACCTGGACGGGGAGCCGGCCGGCGGCGATCGTGTCGAGGACAGCATCCTGCACGACGAGCGGACGCGGGTGCTCTACCGTTGCCTGGCAAAGATTGCGCCCGACTACCGCGAGGCGCTTTACCTGGTCTATATTGAGAACATGAGCTACGACGAGGCGGGCGCTATCATGCGCAAGGCGCGCAAGCAGGTCGACAACCTGGTCCAGCGCGGCAAGAAGGCGATGCGGCCGCTGCTCGCCGAGGAGGGCATATCGCATGAGATCGACCGATGAGCGAATGGATGCCGTGCTCGGGCGCGTCCGGGCGCAAGAAGCAGCCGCCCGCCGCAGGCGGCAGCGCGCGGTGACTCTCGGCGGCGGTGCTCTGAGCGTCGTCGTGGTGGTCGCCGTGGGGTTCGGCATCTCCACGGTCATGGGTGATTCCGCTGGCGCTTCGCCTACGGCGGCACAGCTCGGTCTCATGGGAAGCGTGTTTTCCGGAAGCCCCGCCCTGGGCTACATCTTGGTCGGACTGCTGGGGATTGCGCTCGGCGCCGCTGTG
>DMNP01000247.1 GCA_003452695.1 Eggerthellaceae bacterium | reverse complement strand
CCGCGGCTTTGAATAAAGCGCCCTGGCAGTCCTATTCAAAGATGCTGACTGCATGTTCAAGGAGAAATATAGTGGAAAGAGTATAATTGCACTCAAGGATGATTAGCGTGCCGTGTTCGAGGGCAGAAGCGAGGTCACAATGGATTCCCGAATGAAAAGATTTCGCAGGACGGCGGCCGCCAAGCTGTGCGCGACTGCGGCGTTTGCAGTGTGCCTGTTGGCCCTGCAGGTTGCGCTGTGCTGGCCAGGTGCGTGCGAGGCGTGGGCGGACGGCACGTTTGCCGCCGATTATGCAAACCCCCAACGAGGCACCGAGCAGGCACCGTATCGCATAGCCAGCGAACAGGACCTGCGCGATTTTGCAAAGGTCGTGAACGGGGCCGAGCCCGCAAGCGGCGCATGGGTGGCCACCGGCAGCGCGCCGGACGCCCTGGCAGGCAAGTTCGTAAGCCTGGAGTCGGACATCGTCTTGGAACAGGCGGCCGTGCCCATCGGCATCGGGTCGAACGCGACCACGGCCGGCCCCGCTGCCCGCAGCTTCAGCGGCACCTTCTTGGGAAACAACCATACCATCGGCAACTGGTATGCCACCGCTGCAACGAACCCCGTGTTCGGCGACAACAGCAACGAAATCGCAGCGACGAAACATGCGGCGGGCGCCTACAGCGCGCCGTTCGGTGCCGTTGCGGGCGCCGCCATACACGACCTGAACGTTGCGCTGAAGCCGGATGCGACCTATGCGGCATCGAATGTGGCGGGGCTCGTGGCGTTCGTCGGCAAGGGGACGACGACCATCGAGCGCTGCTCGGTCGTGGGCGACCTGTCGGTCGTGGGCGACCACGTGGGCGGGCTCGTGGCAAGCTTCTGCACGGATTACGGTTCCGTGGGCACGGCGCAGCTCGTGGTGGCGCGTTGCTTCCACGTGGGCGACATAGCCGCCACGGGCAGCGCTGCGGGCGGCATCGTGGGATACATCGGCGCTGCGGGCGTGTCGGTGGCCGAGACCTACCAGCATGGCAACGTTGCCAGCACGAAGGCCGGCACGCAGTACTTTCCCAGCGAGAACTACTGGGGCGCCATCGTGGGTTCGGGCGGAACGTACGCCACGCGCCTTACCGGTTGCGTTGCCAGCCAGGATGCGCAGCTCCACGCGGCCAACGCGACGAGGGTTACGCTTACGGGCTGCCTGGCGGGCGTGACAGATTGGGATTCCGACGACGTGAAGGCCGCGCTCGGCGGCGAGTCGGGTGCTTTCGACTTCAGCGCCACCCAGGGCGGCACGCTGCCTCCTCCGTTCAAGAGCGATGCCGTGACCAAGATAGCTCACGGCATCGGGTTCGCGAAGGGCGCGGATGGCGTGTCCGGCATGTTGCCCACGGTCGATCCGGCAACCGAGGGTACGGTCATAGCCCTGCCGGGCGCGGGGTCGGGATCGTCGGCGCTGTCGCGCAACGGCTTCGATTTCGCGGGATGGCTGCGCACCGACGTGGACGACGATGCCACCGTGTATGCGGCGGGGGACCCGTTTACCATGCCCGATTGCGCGGTCGAGTTCACGGCGCAATGGACGCCGCGCCAGGCGACCGTGTTCACGACCGAGGACCAGTTGCGCGATTTCGCTATAAGCGTGAACGCGGGAACGCTGAGCACCGCCGGCAACGTGTATGCGCTCGGGTCCGACATATCGCTGGAACAGGACTTCGTGCCCATCGGCGCGCCGGGCCACGAGTTCCGGGGCGTCTTCCGGGGCGACGGGCACGTGGTGCGCGGCCTGAAAGTGTCTGGCGACTCGGCTGCGAGCAGCTCCACCGCATCGGCGGCGGGCCTGTTCGGCAGCGTGCGCGGCGCGGTAATCGATAACCTGGGCGTGGAATGCGCCATAGATGCAGCTTCCTGCGACTATGCGGGCGGCCTGGTGGGCCAGGCCAGCGGCGCGTACTCGGCGAGCGCCGACGACCTTACTCGCATTACCGGGTGTTTCGTCCGCGGGTCGGTGAAGGGCGGAACGTATGTGGGCGGCCTGGTGGGCTCTGCCACGTTCACGGTAATCCAGGATTGCTATGCCAGCGGCAGCGTGGTATGCGCGAGCAGCCTTTCCAAGGCGGCGGTGGGCGGCCTGGTGGGCAACTTGGTGCGCGGCGCCTCGCACAGCGTGGCGCCGGGTGCGTACATCTTGGGCGCATCGTATGCGGCGTGCGAAGTGCTGGCCACCGCCGGCGCGGTGTCGAAGGGTGCGCTCGTCGGCCGCGCCTATTCGGTGAACGATGAAACGCTGAACGCCGATGTGCAGTGGCCCCTGTTCTCCAACGTATGGGCGCTTGATTCCACGGCGCCTGCGTACACGTTCGGCGCAGGCGGCTCGGAAATGGCGGGCACGCCCGTGGCCGCTGCCGTTTCGGCGGGCATGACCATGAATGCAGCCGCATTGTCCGGGGCTGCGGGCACGCTGGGCGCGGGCTTCAAGGACGATGCGCAGAGTGCGCTCTTGCAGGCGAACGGCGGTTTCCCGGTGCTTTCCTGGGAACCTGCGTTGAAGGCGGGCAAGCTGCAGCTGTTCGTGGTGCCGCACACGGCCTCCGTCGTCGTTGCCGACGATGCGACGGGCGCCGAGCTGGACGTTGCCAGCCTAACGCATGTTGAAGTGGACGGCCAGACCGCGGCCGCCTTCACGTATTCCACCGTGTCGTCGCATGCGTACACGGCGCACATCGAAGCCGAAGGCTTCGAGCCGGCCACCGAGCGCATCGCGGCAAGCGAATCGCCCGTTTCGCGCACCGTGCTGCTGCAGCTGGCCGCGTATGCCATACGCTACGAGAAAGCCGGCGCACGCTGGGCGGCGGGCTTCGTTCCCACCATGACGTACACGGCGAAAAGCGCGGATATCGCCCTGCCCACGGCAGACCAGATGGTTTGGGACGGATACCGCTTCCTGGGCTGGCACGCCGCCCGCGATTTCTCCGACGATGCGCTCGACGCGCTTCCTGCAGGCTCGACCGGCGACAAGGTGTTCTATGCCAAATGGGAAAACATCGCCGCTGCCGAAGAGGCGCAGGAGCGCGCGCAGGCGCAGGATGCGCTGCAGGACGCTCAGGACGCGCTGGTCGCCTATGCCGTCAGCGCGGACGGCTCCGACGTGGCGCCGGGCACGCCCTGGGTAACACAGGAGATGCGGGATGCCGTGCTGCGTGCACGAGCCGCCCTGCAGCAGCTGGTCGACAGCGATGCGGCAAGCGCCGAAGAGGTGCGCGTCGCCCGAGAGGCGCTGGTCCGGGCGCTGGCCGATTTGGCAGCTTCGGCGCAGGACGGGACCAAGGCCGATGCTGACGGTGGCGAAGATGCGGGTGGGTCCGCTCCGTCGGCGGACTCGGGCACGGGCGATGCCGATACTGGCGGCGGGCCCGGCCCGTCGGGTGATCCGGATGCGGGCGGCGGATCCGCTGCGTCGGCCGTGCGGAAGGGTGCTACCTTCAAGGTGGGCGGTATGGCCTACGTTGTGACCAAGATGCCAAGTGCGAAGGCCGCAGGTGCCGTGAAGCTCGTGCGGGCGCGCAATGCTGCAACCGTGGCGGTTCCCGCAAGCATCCGGCTTGCCGACAACCGTGCCTATCGTGTGACCGTTGTGGCGACCGGTGCCTTCAAGGGGCTTTCCAAAGTGCGCGCGGTAATGCTGGGCAAGAACGTGGCCACCGTGCAGACGAAGGCGCTGCGCAACCTGAAGAACCTGACGCGCATCGTCGTCGGCGCGGGCGTGCGGAGCCTGCAGAAATCCGCGTTCTTCAAGACGCCCAAGCTGAAAACGCTTGTCGTGAAGTCGACGAAGCTGAAGAAGGTCACGGTGAAGGCCGCCCTGAAGGGGTCCAAGCTGAAGCGGGCCATAACGATAAAGGCGCCCAAGGCGGCACGCGCCAAGTACCGCCGGGCTTTCACGAAGGCGAACCTGAAAAGCCCGAAACCTGTGGCCCTGAAACTGGGCGTCGGTATCATGGGCGGCAGCGCCGCATAGGCAATCGAGCAACACTGCGCCCGGGCATCCGGGCGCCGTAACACGGCCGAACGGGGGATACTATGAAGATGACGAACGGAAACCGACGTGCGGGGCGCCTGGTCGCAGGCGTGCTGGCGGCAGTGGCGGCGCTGGCTATCGGCGTGTTCGCCTGGCAGGGGGCGCCGGCACCCGAAAGCGCAACGGCACCGGGCGGCACTGGGCCGCTCGGTGCGGAATCGGCGTTGCCGACGCGTTCCGACGAGGTGCCGACCGGTGCGGCATCGCTGTTCCAGCCCGAATCGGCCGAACAGCTATCCGACGTCATGCACATAGCCAAGGCGGACGGCGTGCCGGTGTGCATAGACGATGTGCCCGCAAGCGCCTACAGCGGTTTCCTGTTCCAGCCCGCCCCGGCATCGGCGAGTGCCGGCGATGTGTCGGCAAAGGTGCAGGAGGCGGTGGAAGCCGGGCTGGTGCGGCCCGTGCAGGGCGGCATCTACGCCGTGGACTCGCTGGACACCTTGGCCGGGCTGTTCACGTCCGACCAGCTGGCCTACGTCGAGCCGAACTTCAGGCTGTACCTGACCGAGGACGTGCAGGCCAGCTCCGCGTTGCGCACGCAGGCACTGGGCGTGCGGGGGGGCACGGGTGCCAACCCCGCGCCCGACTGGCCGCCGAACGACCCGCAGTACGCATCGGGCAAGCTGTTCAACCTGGACATGCTGAACGTGCGGGGCGCGTGGGAGGCGGGCCTCGACGGCGATGTGTACGTGTATAACGGCAAGCCCGTGCGCGCCGACGAAGATGGCAACGCTGTGCCGGTGAAGGTGGCTATCATCGACACCGGCCTGTTCGGCACGGGCAGCACCGATACGGTGCGCCACGAGGACCTGAACTACGACAACATCGTGCCCGGCTATAACTTCATAGCCGGCACCGAGGGCAATGCTCCCGACGCCCACGGCCATGGCACGTTCGTGGCGGGCCTTATCGCGGGACAGGTGAACAACGAAAAGGGCGTGGCGGGCGCCATGCCCGGGGTCGTGCTCGTTCCCGAGAAGGTGTTCGACACGGGCAGCGCTTCTACCGAAGACGTGATCAGCGCCATCTATCATGCCACCGACACGATGCACGTGGATGTGATTAACATGTCGCTCGGCGGCGAGTACAACGAGCGCTCGTTGGAAACTGCGTGCGACCATGCCGTGTCGCAGGGCGTGCTCGTGGTGGCTTCCGCCGGCAACGACGGCGTTTCCACGCCGAACTATCCGGCTGCCTACGACAGCGTGGTCGGCGTGGCGTCGGTGAACAGCTCCAAGGTGCGGTCCAGCTGGAGCCAGTACGGCAAGAGCGTGTTCGTTACCGCGCCCGGCGAATCGGTGACCAGCACCTATAAGGACGGCCCCGATTCGTATTACACGGCGTCGGGCACGTCCTTTTCCGGCCCCGAGGTGGCGGCGCTTGCGGCCATGTGCAAATCGGTGTATCCCGACATAGACCAGGACACGTTCAAGCAGTTCCTGGTCGATACCAGCGAGGACCTGGGCGCGCGCGGCTACGACGACTACTATGGCTATGGACTGGTCGATTTCACGGCCATGGCACAGGCCGTGCTGCAAAGCCAGGTGCTTCCGTGGTACCACGTGTCGTTCAGCCTTGCAGACGAGGCAGGTCACGCCATTCAGGATGCGACCGTGCGGCTGCAGGCGGCCGAGGACATTGCCTGGGAACAGAGCGAGGAAGGCGTGCAGCCGGCATTCGAGGCCGGCAGCCTTGCTCGGGGCCAGGTCGTGCAAGCGGCTTCCGACGGCACCTACGCCGTGCACCGCGGCAGCTATGCCTACACCGTTTCCAAAGAGGGCTATTACACGGTTTCCGGCACCTTCAAGACCTATACCGAGAACCAGTCGGTGAACTTGCAGCTGCTCGACGCCTACGAGACCACGGTGCGCGTGGTCGATTCGGCGGGCAGCCCCATTGCCGCGGCCGAGCTGGAAGTGTCGGGAAGCCGCGTGGAGCAACCCAAGCGCTCGGACGCGCAGGCGGCCACGAGCGTCTTCGACTTGGCCAGCGGAATCTACAGCTATGCGGCGCATGCCGAAGGCTACGAGGCAGCCGACGGCACCTTCATGGTGCAGCGTCAGGCCAAGAGCATCGATGCCGTGCTGTATGCGGCATCGGAGCTGCGCACCGTGCGCTTCTCCTTTGCGGATGCCGCCGACGACCGTGTGCTTGCATCGGGTGTCGGGCTGGTCGTGTCGGATGAGAGCGGGGTTACGGTGGCGCCGCAGGCCGATTGCTCGTATCGGCTTGCCGTGGGCAGGCACTACACGGCGCGCGCGTCGAAGGCGGGCTACGAGGACGGCAGCCTTGCGTTCACGGTGGGCGACGACGCCGAGCAGCACCAGCAGGTCCGCCTGACCGCCGCGCGCAACACCTATACCTTCAACGTGGTGGACGAAGCGGGCAAGGCCGTGGCATCGGCGCAGGTGAAGGTGGCCGACGCCGATGGCCAGCGGGTGGAAGCGCGTGCGGACAACCCGTTGCGTTTCAGCCTGACGCAAGGTTCCTATACCTTCGAGGCAACGGCAGCGGGCTACGAGCCCAAGACGGGCAGCTTCGAGGTGGCAACCGAATCGCACACGCTGACCGTCGTGCTTGCGGCGATGCCCCACAGGGTTGCCTTCGCCGTTTCGGACGGCGGCACGGGCGCCGCCTTGGAAGGCGCTTCCATAAAGGTGTCCACGTCCACGGCGCTGCGGGCACTGCCCGCCGAGGCCGATGGAACGTGGCTGCTTTCGCCCGGCGATTACCGCTACACGGTGTACAAGGACGGCTACCAGGCTGCCCAGGGCACCTTTGCCGTGGCGGGCGAGGACCTAGTGGTGCAGGTGGAGCTGGCCGCGAAGGACGCCTCGGAAGTGTCGTTCGCGGGCGGCTCGGGAACGCCCGACGACCCCTATCTCATCGCGAACGAGGAACAGCTGCGCTATCTGGCCGAGCAGACCGCCGTGGTGCGCATGACCAGCACGTCGGCCGAGACGAACAAACGCGAGACCCTGGGCGGGTGCTATCTGCTGGTCGACGACATACACCTCGAAAGCGGCGACTGGCTGCCCATCGGCAATGCCGAGTTCACTTCGAATTGCGTCAGTTTCTCGGGCACCTTCGATGGCGGCGGGCACACGGTAAGCGGCGTGCACATCGACCAACCCGATTGGGACTACCAGGGCTTCTTCGGATATGTCGTGGGCGCAACGATAACGAACCTTTCCGTTGAAGGGTCGGTGACGGGCCGCAGCTACGTGGGCGGCATCGTGGGAGGCGTGCAGTACACGCACAGCAGCCTGTATGGCGACTATTCCACCGACCCCACCCGTATCGAACAATGCGCATCGCGGGTGGCGGTGAACGGCCATTACGCCGTCGGCGGCATCGTGGGGTCGTCTCAGGCAAGCGATTGGGACATAAACGGCACCTGGTACGATGCGGGCACGGCGGCGGGCATCGAGATAGTGCGCTGCTGCAACGAGGGGCACGTGACGGCAGCTGTGGGCGGCACGTTCGGCAAGAGCGACAGCGCGGCTGGCGGCATCGTGGGCTCGGCGCAGCAAAACATCATAACCGACTGCTACAACAAAGGCGCGGTCGAGGCGGGCTATTGCGCGGGCGGCCTGGTGGGCAATGCGCGCACGAACCTGATATCCACATCCTACAATGCAGGCATGGTTGCGCAGTATTCCACCGGGGCGGGCTATGCCGGCACGGCGGGCGGCCTGGTCGGGCGCTCGTACTATAATGCGGTGACCGACAGCTTCTTCCTGGCGCGTCCGGGCAACACCGGCACGGGATACTACGGCGATTGCGACACGGCATCGCGTTTCTCCAACTGCGCCGAGGTGGCGCACGCCGAAGCGTACCGCACCCAGTCGTTCGTCGATCGGCTGAACACGAACACGACGACCGGCGCCATCGGCAGCTCGTTCAAGCTGGGCCGCAACTATCCCCTGTTGTCCTGGCAGGTGGAAGAGGGCGCCTTGCTTGCCCCCGAACCGCATGTGGTGGAGCATCCGCGCAGCGTGCAGGCCGCCGATGCCTACAAGGTGGGCCAAGAGCCGCAGGCGCTCGTGGCGCGCATCGACGAGGTCGAAGCGGATGGCACGGTCACCTGGGCGTGGTATGCGGGGTCGCTGCCCAACGGCGCCGATGCGCGGGCGGTCGAAGGCGCCGTGGGCACGGGCACGGTGGCCAGCCTGGCACCCGTCACCGACGATTCCGCACGCGGGCCGCGCTACTACTACTGCGTGTTCACGAACACGGTCAGCGACACGGAGGGGCGATCCGACGAGGCCAGCGCCGCCACCGATGCGGCCGTGGTGTACGTGCGCTCCGACGCCGACGCGCATGCGCCGTCCATCCGGCGCCTGAACCCGTCCAGTACGCAGGATGTGAACCTGTCGCTTACCGTGAAGCAGGGGTCAGATTTGGAGCTTTCGGTAACTGCCGATGTGGACGACGGGGGAGTCCTGTCCTATCAGTGGTATCGGTCGCCCACGGGAGCCGGCTCGGGAACGCCGATTGCCGATGCAACTCGGGCCACCTACGACGCCGACACATCGTCGATTGCCCGTATGTACTACTACGTGGAAGTTACCAACACAACCGAGCCGGGCAACGCCACTTCGGTGAAGTCCGACTGGATTGCCGTCGACGTTACGGAATACACCATCGATGGCTTGGACGACCTGTTGGCGTTTCGCACGGCTGTGAACGGTGGCGCCAACGATTTTTCGGGGCAAATCGTATATCTTACCTGCGATATCGATATCCCGGCCGGCATGGACTGGACGCCCATCGGCACGCCGGAGCACCCGTTCCGCGGCGTGTTCAAGGGCGGGACGGGCGAAGCCGGCAGCCAGCCCTCGACCATCGTCGCCCATCGCGTTACGGGCCTTTCAATAGACGGCGATGCACACGGCAACGCATATTTGGGGATGTTCGGCTATACGCAGGATGCCAGCATATACGACCTGGTGGTGGGCGGTGCCATTAGGGGAGCCTCTAACATAACGGCGGGATTGCTCGTGGGCTATGCGGGCGCCTACGTGGGCAACGCCAGCATCGAGAACTGCGCTACGCTGGCGGGGTCGAGCGTAGAGGGGAAGTACCAGATAGGCGGTCTTGTTGGTGCCACGGGTGCGCAGATGCTGTGTGTGGCCAACCACGCCGACGTGCATGCACGCGCCTACGTGCCGACCGACGATGACAAGCGTGTGACCACCCGCTACGTGAAATCTGTCGGTGGAGTGGTGGGCTACAACAACTATTCCATCGTGGCGTGCGCGTACAACACCGGTACGGTAACGGTGGACGCGCGCGGAGACGACGACGGCACCGTGTGCGCCGAATGCGTCGGCGGCGTTGCGGGCTACTTGGGCTACTATGCGGGCATCGCGTCGGCCTTCAACGCAGGGGCCGTATCGGTCGGCAGCTTGTCGGAAAGCGCGGTCGCCGATTCCAAGAGCACCCAGTGCGCGGGCGCCGTTGCGGGCTACGTGTCCAGCGGCATGGCCAATCTTCACTACCTGGAGGGCAGCTTCGGCAACGGCACGAACAATTCCAGTTCGTACGACTATGCCGATTACCATTCGCTGCAGTTCATGAAGACGGCCTACTTCGCGAACATGATGAACACGGGGTCGTCCGGCTATCCGACGACCCAGTTCGTGCAATCGGCCAACGGGGTGCCGCACCTTGCCTGGGAAGACGACGTGGACGACGGCGATGCGGCTATCCGCAGTGCAGAGCCATGGATAACCGACGTGCTATCGCAGGACCTGCCCGACCTGGCAAGCACCTGGAAGGGGTTGTACTTCCAAAATGGCACGGCACGGCCCATCTACGTGGTCGTCGATTCGCCCGATGGGGGCGTGCTCACGTATGTCTGGCAACGGCGCGCGGTGGTCGGGGATGGCGTAGAGCGTAGCGCCGACGAAGGCTGGGAAGACATACCCGGTTCGGCGGGCACCGTGCCCGTCGAAGGCGAGGAGGCGGGCAGGGCGGCCTATACCGTGGACGTGTCCGATCCGCACGAGGCCGAGTACCGCTGCCTGGTAACGAACGCGCGAGCGGATGCCACGGCAGACGACCCCGACGATCCCATGCAGGCCACGATACCGGCCATTAGCATACAGGTGCGTCCCGAATCGGAGGGCGTGTACCTGCGCGACAGGGCGGCAGCCAATTCCGAGGACAACCCGTGGGTTCTCGACACGGCCGAGCGGCTGCGCACGTTTGCAGCGCTCGTGCGCGGCGACATCGCCCTGCCAGGTTTGGAGGACCGCTGCTTCACCGGCCAATACGTAGCGCTTGATGCCGATATTGACCTTGCCGGTTCGGAATTCGAACCCATCGGAACCTACAACAGCCTGTCGCATGGAAGCGAGTTCCGAGGCGTGTTCGACGGACAAGACCATGCCATTACCGGCCTGTGCATAACGCAGGCATCGGCAGCCGATCCGAGCGGCTTGTTCGCATCGTTGTACGGTGCCACGGTGAAGAACCTGGAAGTGGAGGGACGCGTTGCCGTGCCTGGCGGGTGGTCGTATGGTGGCATCGCGGGCTATGCGTACGGAAGCTATTTCCGCAACGTGACCAGCTGCGTGGACGTGTCGGCCGGCGCCAACGTGGGCGGCATCGTGGGCTATGTGGGTGCCAGCAAGATACAGCACTGCGAAAACCTCGGCGCCGTTTCCGGCACCACGTGCGTGGGCGGCATAGCGGGATACACGTGGGGCGGCGCTGCGGCGGATGCCGGAGCAGGCATTTTCGACTGCCTGAACGCCGGGCAGGTGCGCGGCGCGACCGCGGACGGCGACATGCGCACGGGGGCGGTTTTGGGATGCAGCGGTGGCAGCGGCGGTGAGGCTGCCCTTTCGAACAATTACTATGCTGCCGGGAGTGTGGCCAGCACGACCGACGAATCCATGCAGCTTACGGGGGTGGGTGCCAAGGCGGCATCGCCCGAGGAGGACTCCGAGGGCGCAGTGGAAGCGTTGGCTTCGCTCGACAGCCCCGAAACGGCATGGAAGCTGAACACGAGCGGCGCCACGGTCGAGAACGCGGCTCTCTGGGGTTGTTTTGCACGCGCGGACGGCTCCGCTGCGGCCGCCGTCCACCTGGTTCGGGGCGATACGGCGCTGGCGACGTACCGTGTGGACCGTTCCAACGAGGCGGCCGACATAACGGTTTCGGCCGAATACGCCACGGCAGGCACGCAGGTGAACGTGGCATGGGAGAGCAAGGCGGGCTTCAGCGTGCAATCGATTGGCTGGCAGCTCGTCGCCGACGAAGAGGTGCATGAGCTCGGCACCGGGGAGACGGGCAACGCCTCCTTCGAGCTTCCTGCAGGCGATGTGGCCTTCGCGGTCCAAGCCCAGCAGGACACGTCCTACCGCTACTTGCTGGGCAGCCGCGTGCTGTACGACGGACGCCAGGCGCCGGCGGATGCGGGCAGCGTTTCGCTGAAGGTTTCGAGCGCGGGCGAGGGCGCGCGTGCAGGAGACACGGTTACAGCCGAGATATCCGTGGGCGCGGGCTATCAGGTGCGGGACGTGAAGGCCCAGGGGGCCTTCCTCACCCCGATAAGCCTGACGTGCATAAATGCGCTTACCTACACGTTCGTCATGCCGGCCGAGAACGTGGAGTTCGCGGTAACGCTGGAAGACGAGGGTGCTCCGGCCTCGCGCCAGGCGGCCAGCTTGGAGGTAACGCGCACGGCCACCCATCGTTACGCCGTCGATTCCGAGTACAAGCGCGGCAACCTGCTGTACTCTGCGGTTGCGCTGTCGGGGACGTACTACGGCGTGCACGACGCCATGATGGCCTACGAGTTCGAGGGCCTGACGAACCCGCCGCTCTACGAGCAGGCCTACAGTTTCGTCGATGGGTCGCACCATGTCTTCACGGGCATGGACCTGGCGAAGGTCATTCGTCAGTTCGGCGATTCCGACATACCGGCCGACGCGCCGGTGCGCATCGAGGCCGCAGGCGGCGCGTTCTTGGAGTGCACGTACGGCGACCTGACCTCGCTGGCCTACAACCGCTACGACGAAACGGGCCAACCGCTCGTGCGCGGCCTGCCCGTGCTGCTGGCATACGGCTGCGATGGCGTGCCGAACACCGACGGGGCGCTGTGGGTCGTGTTCGGCCAAACAAGCGCCGCCGACGACAACGCGGCAAAGGTGCTGCGCGGCGTAACGCGCATCTGCGTGGGCGACGACGTGAACTACAGCCAGCACGTGTGGGGCGTGTACACGGACATGGACGCCATATGCGGCGGCACGGCCAATGCCAACCAGGGACAATCCGACTTGCACATACGCGTGTACAAGGGCGATGCGCTGGCGGGCGAGACCGTGGTCTCGTTGGAGAAGATAGAGCAGCTGGCGCGCCGCAACCGCGGGCATGTGCAGGGAGTCTATTCCGAGGTGGCCATCTACGAGAACCGCACCGAGCCCACGGGGTCTGGCTCCGATTACACCGATTACTACGAAGGATACGACTTGTACCAGCTGCTAAAGGCCGTAGGCGTGCCCTACGAGCCCGCCGCGCGCGTGCAGTTCTACCAAAGCGGGCAGAACGGCATCGACAACAGCTGGGAAACGGTGAACGTGTCGCTGGGATACCTTGCGGGCAACGGCCCGGCGGGCGAGGGAGATTACAGCGCGAACTTCGCCACGTACAACGGCGCCTCCATCTACGGCGTGCGCCCGATGGTCGCCTACGGGAAAAACGGCTTCCCGCTGGTCTGGTACAGCGGATCGCAGGGCGTGAACGTGTACGCATACAACTACCGCGGCCCGATGATCGGCTTCCTGCCGCAGAACGAGGCCGAAGGAGGCCAGGTGGCCGATTGGACCGCCACTGCATGCTACCTGGCGCTGATGGACGTGCGCCTGTCCGAGGACGCCGACTACACGCCGGTCGATTCCATTGCCGACGAAGCTGATGCGCAGGCTGCCGCAGCCGTGTTGGAGCGCATTGGTTCGCTGCCGCTTTCGGTGGCGAGCGATTCCGAGAAGGAGCAGGTCTATGCCGTGCAGGCGGAGTACGCGGCCCTGTCGGCCGAAGCGCGGCGCATCGTCGATGCCGATGCCAGCGCCCTGGCCCGCCTGAACGCCGCCGTGGCAGCTGCGGATGCGTATGTTGCCCAGCAGGCGACGGGCGGCGAAGATGCGGGCGGCACGGGCGGCGCAGGCGATTCGGGAACGGATGCCGGCAGTCCCGGGTCGGGTGCTGATTCGGGCAAGCCCGGGAACGCCTCGGCAACCGCAATAGCCAAGGGCTCGTCGCATGCGGTGGCGGGCATGACCTACAAGGTTGCCAAGGTGGCCACCACCAAGTCCGCGGGCACGGTATGGCTGACAAAGGCCAGAAACGCATCCAAGGTGAAGGTGCCCGCTTCGGTGAAGCTGGCCGACGGGCGCAGCTACAAGGTGGTTGTCGTTGCCAAGGGCGCGTTCAGGAACCTGCAGAAGGTGCGGGCAGTGGTCGTTGGCAAGAACGTGACCACCGTGAAGCCCAAGGCCTTCTCCAACATGAAGAAGCTATCGCAGGTTACGTTGGGCGCCAGCGTGAAGAAGCTCGGCAAATCGGCGTTCTTCAAGACGCCGAAGCTGACGAAGTTGGTGGTGAAGAGCACCAAGCTGAACAAGAAGGCCCGCGCAAAAGCGGCTTGTAAGGGCTCTGCCCTTAAAAAGACCCTGACCGTGAAGGCTCCGAAGTCCGCCAAGGCGAAGTACAAGAAGGTCTTTTCGAAGTCGAACCTGGCCAGCCCGAGGAAAGCGACTGTTAAATGACCGCAGATGATGCATTGTCTGCCAGGTAATGCATCATCCCGCGCCTCACCCTAGAATAGCCCAGGCGCGCCGGAGATGGCCCCGGCGCGCCCGGGCGGTAACCCCGATTGGTTACTGCCCACGGCCCGCCCAGCGACGGGGACGGGGAGAGGGGATTCGGGCTTGGCTTCGGCCCTGTCCTAGTATTTAACAGGATTTGTGCCTGCAGAATCGCCCTCACCCCTTTCCCCGCCCCGGGGCCCCTGCGGGACCGCGGCCCTGCGACCGGGAGCCTGCTGCACTTACGACTTGGCCTGGGTGCCATCGCCGGGCGGAACATCGTCCGGGGCAACGGCCTGCGCTCCGTCGCCAGCAGGCATGCGCAGGCCAACGAAGCCGATGATCGCAGCCGTTGCGGCTATCAGCAGCGTCGTTGCCGAATCCCTGAAAAACATCGACTCGGCCCCGCCGACCACGGCCAGCGCCACCGCTATGCGCCCCAAATAGCGCCGCGCGCGTCCGGACGAATCGGCACCACGGTTGCGCTCGTGCCCGCAGGCAACATACACCACGATGGCCGAGACGACCGCCACCACGCACACGAGGGCGAACAGCGTGCGCACGTGCCAATCCCACAGCTCCTCGGCCGCCCAGAGGGCAAGTTGTTCCGAAGTGGGCGCCGCGGCCGCGCTTGCAAGCGCGCTGGCACCCGACAAACCCGTCGGCACCGCCGTCTCCTATCGCTCGTCGATGGGCACGTAGGGGCGCGGTTGGCGCGCCGGGAACGTAGCCTTGTAAGCAGGCCGGATAATGCGTTTACCCGACACGATTTCCTCGAAGCGGTGCGCCGCCCAACCCGCCATGCGCGCACATGCGAACAAGGGCGTGAACAGGTCCTCGGGAATGCCGAGCATCGAATACACCATGCCCGAATACATGTCCACGTTGGCGCACACGTCCTTGGACGTGCCTTTCACGGTGCGCAGGATTTCCGGCGAGAGCCGCTCGATGCTCTTCAGCAGGTTCAGCTCGGCTTCGAATTCGGTGCCGACGGCCAAACGCTCGGCAAAGCGCTTGCAGATTACCGCGCGCGGGTCGGACTTCGTGTACACCGCATGGCCCATGCCATAGATAAGCCCCGAACGGTCGTAGGCCTCCTTTTTCACGATGCGCGTAAGGAAATCCGCAACCTGGCCGTCGTCTTCCCAATCGGCGATTTCGCGTTTGGCCTCGGCCTGCATGGCCAGCACCTTGTGGTTGGCCCCACCATGACGGCTGCCCTTCAGCGACCCGATGGCGGCAGCATAGGTGGAATAGGGGTCGGTCTCGGCAGACGACAGCACGCGTGTGGTGAACGTGGAGTTGTTGCCGCCGCCATGCTCGGCGTGCAGACACAGCATGATATCCAGCATTCGCGCTTCTTCCGGCGCGAACTGCCGGTCCGGGCGCAGCATCGACAAGATGGTCTCGGCCGTGGACTGCCCCGGAATGAAGGGATGCATGATCATCGACCCGTTCGCGAAACGTGCCTGCTTGGCATAGTACGCCAGCACCATGATGCGCGGCAGGCGCGAAATCAGACTGGCGGCCGTGTATATCTCGTGTTCGGGCGTGCGCTCTTCCGCATCGGTATCGTAGGAATACAGCAGCAGAATGGAACGCGCCAGCAGGTTCATCAGGTCGGGCGGCATATCGTGCATTACCAGCGAAACCGTGAAGCCGTCGGGCAGATTGCGCTCCGAATCGATAATGCGGACGAAATGGTTCAGCCCCTCGCGCGTGGGCAAATGTCCCAGCAACAGCAGGTATGCAATCTCTTCGAACGCGAACCTGCGATCGTTGCCCGGGCTCCCGAGCAAATCGTACAGTTCGTATCCGCGGTAGAGAAGCGACCCTTCGTCGGGAATCTTCACGTCGTCGGATATAAGGTAGCCGTGCACGTTGGAAATGTTGGTAACGCCCGCAAGCACGCCCGTTCCATCGGCGTTGCGCAGGCCTCGCTTCACGTCGTAGCGATTGTAGAACGATGGGTCGATCGTGTTAATGGACGAGAACAGCTCGTACAGCTCGAACGTATGGTCTATGCTGGCGTTGGTCATCGTCTTCCTTTCTGCCTCCAGCGTGCTTCCTAGAACCGCACCGCTTCCAGTCGGTCGAAAATCGCATCGATACGCTGCAGGAACGCCCAAGGGTCGAAGATGGCATCCAGCTGCTCGGACGAAAGCGAGCAGTCGGGATCGGCCTCCAAGCGCTCGCGATACGACGGGCCGTCAACGGCGTTCTGGATGTCTTCCCATACCTGCATGGCGTTGCGCTGCACGATAACATACGCGTCCTCGCGCGTGATGCCCGTCTGCACAAGCTCTAGGATAACCTTCGACGAGAATATCAGGCCGCGCGTGCGCCACAGGTTGTGCTCCATCTTCGCCGGATAGACGAACAGGCCCTCCAGGAGCGGCTGCATCTTGCCGAACATGTAGTCCAGCGCAATGAAGCTGTCGGCCAGGGCCACGCGTTCGGCGCCGGAATGGCTGATGTCGCGCTCGTACCACAACGCCACATCGTCCAGCGCCACCTGCGCGTTTGCCTTCACGATGCGCGACAGGCCGCAGACGCGCTCCACTGTAATGGGATTGCGCTTGTGCGGCATGGCCGACGACCCCTTCTGGCCTTTCTTGAAGGGCTCTTCTGCTTCGATGACGTCGGTCTGCTGAAGCAGGCGCACCTGCATGGCAATGGACTCGAGCGTGGAAGCCACCGTGGCAAGCGTCGTCATAACCTGGGCATGACGGTCTCGCGCAATGACCTGCGTCGACAACGGGTCGGGTACAAGGCCCAGCTTTTCGCACACGTACTCTTCGACGAACGGGTCGATGCTGGAATACGACCCCACGGCTCCGGATATGGCGCCCGTGGCTATCATGGCGCGCGCCTGCTCCATACGTTCCAGGTCGCGCTTCAGCATCCATGTCCAGCTGCCGAACTTCATGCCGAAGGTCATGGGCTCGGCCGATATGCCGTGCGTGCGCCCCACGCACAATGTGTCCTTGAACTCGAAGGCGCGCTTCTTGCATGCTTCGCCGAGCTTGCGAATGTTTTCGATGATGATGTCGCAAGCCTGGGTAATCTGATAACACAGCGCCATATCGCCCAAATCGCTGCTCGTCATGCCATAGTGCACCCAACGGCTGGGCGGCTCCATGCCCTCGGGCAAATCGGCGTCGATGTATTCGGCCATGTTCGTAAGGAACGCGATGACGTCGTGGTTGGTAACCTGCTCTATCTCGTCGATGCGCTCCACCGTGAAATCGGCGTGCTGGCGAATCCATTCAGCCTCTTCGCGCGTTATGCCCGCCTGGCCAAGTTCGGCTTGCGCCTCGCACGCCAGGACCTCGATTTCCTTCCAGATTGCAAACTTGTTCTGCAATTCCCAGATAGCCCCCATCGCGGGTCGCGTGTAGCGATCGATCATGTGCTTCTCCTCTTGTCGTGGGATACCCGCAAAGAATACCACGAAAACGCCCCTATCGCGGCGGCGTCGGGCCTGTTCATTGCTTAGCGGGCGAAGTGTGTCAGGGGGACGCTTCTCTTGACGCATTGCCTACCTGCCGCGCGCCGCGGTGTCGCGCTCGATGTTGCGCTTCCACGCCCCGCCCGCCAGCGATGCGCCGCCTCGCATGGCCACGGTTGCCTGGCATTGCGCCTCGTGCATGACGCGCGTGCCCTCGTCGTCCGCAAGGTAGGTGGCCGCATGGTCGGCGGAAATGCCGATGCGGTCCGCCTCGGCCGCCGCGTCGATGTTCGCGCCCAGGAACAGGAACTCCCACCCTTCGGCCTTCTTGCGCTCGATGGTCGCGCGGATGTCGCTGTACGTGTACTTGCGGCTCGCGTTTTCCATGCCGTCGGTCGTGATGA
>DMNP01000103.1 GCA_003452695.1 Eggerthellaceae bacterium | reverse complement strand
GTTGCGTTTAGAAATTCAACTTACCATAGTTTTGCGACCAATTTGCGATGCAAAGGACCAGGGCGTGCACTACCCTTGACAAGATGCAGATCGAGCTCCTCTTCGAACTTGCTCAGTGCCGGAACGAGCTGCCCAATGAGCGTGCAGCACACGCACCCCGACAGCATCTCGGTAACCGAGTAACCCGCTTCCTAGATGATGCTCGTATCGACTGACGCCGACCCTATCTCGTTCTCGACGATGGCAATGCGGTAATCGCCCCCCCTTCAGGTTCGCGTAGGCACTCGACCAACCGCACGAGCACCGTTGTTTTCCCGAACCAAGAAACCCGCTGAGGATAATCACATTCGGTTTTCCCCTGGCGCGTCCTTTCTTCGGCTCAATTCTTCTTACGGAATATCGGCTCCCTGCAAAGCCGCGTTCCTACGGGCCCGGGACAAGGCGCGCCCATGGTCATAAGCGAAGCTTCGCAAAGCTTGCAAAAATCGGCAAAGGATGCAAAAATCGGCAAAAGATGCAAAAATCGGCAAAAGATGCAAATGTTGTTTAGGAGCAACCGTGAAACCGAATCCGTTCACGCCAACGTTCGGCAAGGTGCCGCCTTATCTTGCCGGCCGAGAGGAAATCATCGATGAAATGGCGCAAGCGTTTACGAACGGACCAGGCGACCCCAACTTGTCCACGATCATCGTAGGAGCACGCGGAACGGGCAAGACCGCCCTGCTTACCTGCATAGCAAACGAAGCCGCTTCCCTCGGCTGGATCACCGCAAGCGTGTCTGCTGCACCCGGGATGCTCGACGACATCCTTCAGCGCGCGAAGGAGGCTGCCGAAGAATACGTGAGCGATGCGGAAAAGGTTTCAATCCGTGAAATCGGAATACCCCAAATCCTCAGCGTAAGACTCGAACGAAGCTCGGAAGAGAAGCCTAACTGGCGCACGAAGATGAACCGCCTTTTCAAGGAGTTCGAACCGCTCGGTATAGGGCTTCTGATCACCGTGGACGAGGTCACGGTCAAACTCGACGAGATGGTCCAGCTCGCGAGCGTATACCAGCATTTCGTACGCGAGAACAAGCGAGTTGCCCTCATTATGGCGGGATTGCCCTATCAGGTATCGGAACTTGTCAACGACAGCAGGGTGTCGTTCCTTCGCCGGGCGCGCCGCCAAACCCTCGGCAGGCTTCCAGACGCCGAAATAGAGAACGCGCTCCTTGCCACAGTGGAAGACGCGGGTAAACGAATTGGAGAAGCAGCCCTTCTGGAAGCCGTAAGCGCCATCGATGGATTCCCCTACATGATGCAGCTCGTCGGGTATCGCTCGTGGGCCGCAAGCAGAAGCGAAGAGATAACGGTAAGCGATGTGAAACGCGGGGCGAAACAGGCAGCAGACGAGTTTCGCCTCGGCGTCATCGAGACAACATTCAGGGAGCTCTCGCCGATGGACATACGCTTCTGCGAGGCAATGGCCGAACACAAAGGGAGCAGCAGGCTTTCGGACGTCGCAGCGCACATGGGCGTGTCCGACTCCATTCCCCGCAACGGCCGACTGCTCGATGGCGTGATGGAAATGCTGTTACAAGGCCTGTTGTGCGGCTACGAGATCGAAGCCTTCAACAAAGACGAGGTCATCTACATCATCGGCAGAGGCGGTTTGGCCATCACCTGCTGCCAGGAGTTGATACAAGCGCACCTGTACAAGTAGCGGCGTTGTCGCACAGGTCACCATGAGACGATCAGGGGGCCGTCTGCTTCTGGGGAGCAGAACATGAGCAGATACCAAGGCAGGTAGGTGACTGGGCCCGCGCTTTGGACGTTACCCTAGCAGAACACGTACGCCTGGCTTATGCCCCATTCGGCAACCGCAAGCACATTATCCAGCGACTTGTGCTTGCGGTAGTCTGCACCGGACTTGATCTCGACGGGCAGAACCCCGCCATCGCCCGGCACCACAAAATCCACTTCCCCGTACTTCGACTTGTCGAAGTATCTGAGCCCGTACCCGTTTGCAGCGAGCTCTTGCGCTGCCAGCGTCTCGAGCAGGGCGCCGTTGTTCACTCCCGCATCGCCCTGCACGAGCTCGAACTGGACCGACTTCTCCAGCATCGCCCCAAGCAGGCCGACATCGCAGGGATAGAGCTTGAACAAACTGTGCTGCTCGTTGAGCGCCAAGGGCAGCTGGGGAGCGCGCACGTTATAGCAAGGCAAGGCCACTCCCGCATCCACGAGCCACATGAAATCAGATGCGTAACGCTCCATCCGAGCCGTAGGGGCCAGATCCCGCAATTTGAAACGCTTATTCACACCCACGATCTCACTCGGCATGGCATCGAATATAGCTTTCACATGGGGCTTATTCGCAGCGTATTTCGCGATGTCTTGCCTATACAGCTCGGCGATATCGCGCTGCGTGCCCAAAACCAATGCGAGGTCCTGCGTCTTCACAAGTTGGTCGACCGCCGCCGGCATGCCGCCGCAAGCCAAATAGAGCCGCGTCATGCGCAACAAGCGCTCGTGCACGGCAGCTGGAACTTCCCGCTTCCCCTCGAAGCATTCCCGCAAAAGGTCAAACGTTTCCCGCTGAAGACCCAATGCCGTGAAAAACTCTTTCAGCCCGAGCGGATGCATTCGAACAACGTTTTCGTACCCCACCGGCAAAGACGGAACGTCGCGATAAAGAACCCCTAGGAGCGAGCCCGATTCTATGTAGTCGAAGCGCCCATCGTCGACCAGGAACTTTATCGCGCTTCGAGCCCGCGGACACTCTTGAACTTCATCGAGGAAGACCACCGAGCGACCTGGCTGCAAAGGCCGCCCCGAAAAGGCCGTGAGATTGGCGATGAGCGTGTTGGCATCCAGGTTTCCCTCGAAAATGGCCTTTGCCTGGGGAGTCTCGACGAAGTTTATCTCTAACGCCGTCTCGTACGTATTGCGAATGAACTCGCGGATGGTGTACGTCTTGCCAACCTGGCGCGCGCCCGTGATAAAAAGCGCCTTGCGCGCTGAATCGCCATGCCATCGGACCAGATCGGCTGTTACGCTTCTGCTGAGAGACATAGGCTTTCCATCTGCGATATAACTGAAGCGCGACCATTATAGACTATTTATGCCATTTGCATGCGACCATTTTTAATTTCTGATCAATAGTTTTGCGACGGTTGGTTGTAAATGTAACCGCAA
>DMNP01000219.1 GCA_003452695.1 Eggerthellaceae bacterium | reverse complement strand
GGCAACAACGGCGGCGACGGTTGGGTGGCCGCGCGCGAGCTTGCCGCTCGGGGCCACGACGTCGCGCTCGTCAGCGCACGGAAACCCGAAGACCTTAAAGCTCAGCCCGCGGCCGATGCCGCAATGGCCGCCCGCAGCATGCTGGAATCGCTCGGCGCCCGAATCTGGATTGCCCCGAACGCCCAAGATTGCGCACGCATCTTGGGCGATGCAGATGTAATCGTCGACGCCCTGCTTGGCACGGGATTTTCAGGCGCCACGGTGAAGGCCCCGTTCGACACCTGGATAACGGCCGCGAACGAGCGCAGGCGCAACGGCGCGATCGTCGTCTCCGCCGACGCCCCGAGCGGCCTGAACGCGCAAACCGGCGAGACCAGCCAGCCCACCGTGCGCGCCGACGAAACCATTACCATGATTGTCTCGAAACCCGGCCTCGAGCTTCCCGCCTCGGCCGCCTTCTGCGGCACCGTGCGCGTTGCCCCGCTTGCCTACCTCGAACAATAAGCGCGCAGCAAGCCTTTCTGGAACGGCTATCCCGATCGCCCGACCCCGTGAATGCGCACAGGGGAACGTGTCTTGATTCCCAATCGATTTCAGGTGCGCAAGGAATGGGCGCCGAGGTCGCCCTTTACCTGCATGCTTTTCGGCGGGATACCCGGCCAAGCGAGCCGCTCTTGCTGCAGGAGGCCTGGCCAAGGCGGCGTATCGGCGTTTGCTTAACCGACGAAGTCGCGTTTCGCCTGGCCCAGTTCCAGCTTGAAGCGCAGCGAACGCAGGGCGTTGCCGCGATGCGACACCTCGTTTTTGCGCGCTTGCGGCACTTCGGCCAGCGTGCATTCGCCATCGAAGACATCGGGCCAGAACAGGGGGTCGTAGCCGAAGCCGCCTTCGCCTTGCGGCTCGTGGCCGATGCGTCCCTCCACCTTGCCGTGCGCCACCGTTTCGCTGCCGTCTTCGTCGATGAACACGAGCGTGCATACGAAACGGGCGCTGCGCTCATCGTCGGGCACGCTTGCCAAATCGGCAATCAGTTTGTCGTTGTTGTCCTGGTCGCTGGCATCTTCACCCGCAAAGCGCGACGAATACACGCCCGGGGCACCGTCGAGCGCATCCACTTCCAACCCCGAATCGTCTGCGAGCGCCGCCATGCCACCCGAAGCCGCATGCGCCGCGCGCGCCTTTATGCGCGCATTGCCCAGGAACGTGTCGGCGTCTTCCTCCGGGTCGGAGTCGATGCCCATTTCGCGGAGGGTCTTGAACTCCCAGCCGGGAAAATTCAGCGCATGCGAAATCTCAGAAACCTTGTGTGCGTTGTTGGTGGCCAAGATGACCGTTTTCATGGTGCCTCTCCTTGCACTCGCATCCCCCCCCCGACAGCGGGTGGTTCTCTTGTTTACCCACGCCAATGGGCGCATTTGCTTTTCAGGCGAATTGCGCTCATCCTGCGAATTTGGCCACGACAGCATTATTCATCGTTTCCGCGCTGCTTGTGCACGCCTCGTGCGGCTTTTCCGCAAAAACCCGCGCAATCGCCCCCGCGCGCCATCGAGTGCTATAATGCCCCGTGCTGAATCGCGTCGGGACGTGGCCTAGCTTGGTAAGGCGCCTGCTTTGGGAGCAGGATATCGCAGGTTCAAATCCTGTCGTCCCGACCATTCTAGCGCTTTTGCGGTACAATGGCACAAGCGCAAGCGCGGGTGTAGTTCAATGGTAGAACCGGAGCCTTCCAAGCTCCTGACGCGGGTTCGATTCCCGTCACCCGCTCCAATTAACATCCCAACAAGCAGAGAGTCTCATCGGGCCAAGCGCCCCCCCCAAGCCATCCACAGGGAATCGAACTGATGAGGTGGAAACGCGTTAAGAAAACAGTCCCGTGAACTGTTTTCAGCGTTTCGGCCGCAGCGCGCAAGCGCAAGGCGATGATTTCGCGCAAGCGAAATCGTGATTCCCGTCACCCGCTCCAACCATTTCCAGCAACCAGAATAATTCGCCGGGCCAATCGCCCCCCTTCAGCGTCCAAAAAAGCTACATCCCGCAATCTGCTGCATTATCAAGCGATCGAATGCAACAGACTGCAGGTTGTAGCTTTTCCCTCGTCGGCCCTGCAGGCAAGCGGGCTTATCGTCCCAAGGCGATACCCGTGCCTCCGAGTTACTCCTCGACGTCGGGCTGGCGACTCTCTTCGAGTGCGGAGTCGTCGGGACGCTCGCCGAGCAGGGCGGCAATGCGATCCGAATACACGGCCCCCTCTATGCCGGCCTCTTCCGCAAGGTCCATGATGGGCGCATCGTTCCAGAGCGCTTCCAGGCGATAGTATTCGCGCGTTTCGGGCTGGAACACGTGCACGACCACGCTGCCGTAGTCCAGAAGCTCCCAGGAGCCGTCGCGCGTTTCCTCTCGGTGGAGCGGCTTTATATGCGCCTGCAGTCGCTCGGCTTCCTCGATGGCGTCGACGATGGCGTTCACCTGGCGATTATTCGCCGCCGTTACGATAACGAAGTATTCCGTGACGCTGATAATCTCGCCCACGTTCTGCACGACGATATCGGTTGCCTTCTTTTCGTCGGCCGCGCGCGCGGCGATAATCGCGTAATCGCGCGGCGTCAGCGCATCCGCGTTTTTCGGGGCGTTCTCGGTGGTATCGGTCATGTTCAGTGCTTTCCTTTCCGGCCGTGTTTGGCAGCGCCCTTGTCGTGTTTGGCGGGCTTGGAGCCGCTACCGCTCTTGCCGCCCTTGCCGCCATGGGCGGACTTGTCGCGCTTCGCATGCTTGACAGGTTTGGCAGGCAGTCCGGGCGCATCAGCCTCAGCTGTGGCCTTCGCCACATCCCGCGCTGCCGCCTTGGCAGCCTTCACCGCATGCGCATGGGCGTTCCAAATGCGTATCGTATCAGGATGAAGGGGCTTTCGGCGCTCGAACAGCAGAAAGACCCAATATTCATAGGTCTGGTAATACAGTTCCTCCAGGCTGGCCGAGCCCACCGCCGCGCGCAACTCGTCGATGCGACCGAACTGCCGGTTGGGCTCGATGGCGTCGGCGATGTAGAGCACCATGTCGAGCGCGCTCATGTCCAGCGCAGCTGTGGTGTGCCGGTCGATGGCCTGCAGCACATCGTGCGGTATCTGCGGAAACTGCCGCCCCAACGCACGGGCGGCGGTAATGCCGTGGAGCACCGTGGGCATGTCTTGCACGATGCAGGGATCCACCTCGTCTTCCATGCCCAGTTCGCGCACGCGCGCACGAGCGCCCGCATCGTCGTAGCCCTTATCCCAATCGTGCAGCAATCCGGCGATACGCGCCTTGCGCACGTCCACGCCGTAGCGCTCGGCCAACTGCACGCAGGTCTCCGAAACGCCCAGGCTGTGCGCGAAGCGTTTGGGCGAAACGCGTTTCACCAGCTCGGCCTTGCGCTCTTCGAAGAATGCATCGGACAGAGGGTCGTTTTCGAAACCAGCATCCTGCGGTGCAGGCACCTCTGCATGCAAGGCATCGGTGCCGGCGGCAAACATTCCGGTCCGCGAAACCCGCACGGATTCGGGCACCAGATAGCGTACGGAACGACCTTCGGCGATGCGCGCGCGAATGTCGCTCGAAGACACCTGCAGCGCGCTCGCCTGCACAAGATGCAGGTCGAAAGGCGCTGCTGCCAGTATCGTCCGACGCAACTCGTCGCTGCTCGCCGTTCCAGGCCGCCCCGCCGCCACCGCCAAATGCGCCAGCTCGGCAATTTCCTCGTGACCGCGCCACTTCCCGATGGAAGCTGCGGCATCGGAGCCCACCATGAAATAGAACTGCACGTTATCGGGATAGTGCTTGCGCAGCAGCCGCAGCGTATCCACCGTGAACGTGTCGCCTTCGCGGTCGATTTCGATGCGGCTCGCGTCGAAATGCGGGTTCCCGCGCACGGCATCCGCCACTTCCCG
>DMNP01000197.1 GCA_003452695.1 Eggerthellaceae bacterium | reverse complement strand
GCAGAATCGCCCTCACCCCCTTCCCACCCCGCGGGCCGCGGGCGTGGCCGCAACTGCCCCCGACCGGCTCACGGGGCGCCCTATGGCGTCATCAGCTGCATCAGGCCATCGCCCACGCCATCGGTGCCGGCAATCGTCATGTTGTTCAGGAAGATGACGTCCTGAATGCCGTTTTCGCGCACGAAGGCGGGAATGCTCTTGTCGTATTCGCGGAAGTCGATAATCCACACCGTTTCGTAGTCGTCGACGAGTAGCGGGGCGAAGGCGCAGCCGTACGAGTCTTTCACGAGCAAACATGCCGACCCGTCGCTTTTCGTCGGGTTGCTTATCTTGCTCAGGTACTGGTCGCCCGCGATGAAGCACAGGTACATGGCGTTTTCGCCGTAGCCGGCTTCAACGCCGTTCAATACGACGTTCGTCTGCGTCTCGGCGCCCGACGCATCCCAATAGGTCATGTCGTTGGTGGATGTGGGGATGTAGGCATGGGCCGTGTCGGGGTTGGCGGCCATCGACGCCAGCTGCAGTTCGCTGTAGAACGTACCCAGGAACGGCCCGTTGTCTATCTGCTGCCACGATTCTATATTTGCAGGCTCCACCCCGCGCTTCTCGCACAGCTGCTCGTAGGCGTAGTAGGCGCCGAGCTGGGTCCAGTGGTGGTCGGTGCGGAAATAGATGTATTCATCGCGGTGCGCGCGCAAGGCGTCGTAGGTTTCCACGGCGCGGATGCGCTCGTCCATGCGGCTATGGAAATAGTCCAGCGACTGCTTCTGGTCGCTGCCGCCCAAGCCGGCCAGCACGCCTTCGTCCAGCAGCGCGCCGGAATTGTTGGGAATGAGCACCGAATAGACGGTGGCATCGTCGCCGAGCTCCTGGGCGCAGGCGTTCAGGGCGGCGCAGTACGAATCCACGGCGCTCTGGTTGAAGTAGTACACGCTGCATGCGCGGTCGCCGTCCACGTACAGGCCGTTCATCACGTTTGCCTGGATGTTCGCCTGCATTTCCTGGGGCGAGGGCGGTTCCACGGCCGTGCGCTGTTCCAGGACCGGCGCGGCGGCGCTTGCATCGTCGCCGTTGCCGGCCACGGGAATCTCGTCTGCCCGCACGTTGCCGCCCACCAACTGGGTTTCTGGCTGGATGCCGTACAGCCGCTCGATGCCGTGGTCCGCCTGCACGAGCGGTTCGCGCAGAGGATACGTGTCGGCATACCACAGCGACAGGTCCGAGAAGAACGACCCGTCCAGGAAACGCTGCATGGTGAAATCGGGAAATGCGGTCAGATTGCGCTGCTCGACCGCCGAAACCGTCGGCCGTGCGAAGAACAGCAGCCCCACGAAGCCGCCGACGAGCATGAGCACCGCAAAGGCGCGCACGCCGTATTCGCGCCAGCGCGCAATGGTCCTGCGCCCGGCGCTTCGGCCAGCAGGCCTTCCGGCACGCGCTGGTCCCGCCTGTTTCCCGGATGCAGCCGGATTCGCCGCCGCCCTTGCAGACGTCGCGGGCTCTGCGGATTGCCCCGAGACCGCAGGCTCTGGTGCACTTGCGGGCATATCGCGCATGTTGCCCTGGTTCCAATCGGTCATCGCCTGGCCTCCTCCGCCCCGCTACGCATCCGCCGCAGCCGTCGACGCATCCGATTCGCCCGCTTCCGCAGAAGCGCCCTCCTGCGCGGCAGGCTGGCCATCGGCCTGGCCATCGGGATACACGATGCTCGACAACAGGTCCACCGCATCGTAGGTGCCGGCGAACATGATGACGTTTTCGAAGATAACGTCTTGAATGTCGTGCTCGCGCACGAAATCCACCAGCTTCTGGCTGGTGAAGCGAAAATCCAGCGTGTATATGTGCTGGTAGCTGTCCACCATGGTCGCCACGAACGGATTGCCGAACGAATCCTTTATCACCAGGCACGACGACCCATCGGTCACCGCCGGGTTCTCGATATAGCTCATCGGCTGGTTGCCGCACACGAAGCAGTTGTACTTGTTGGCGTCGTCGTCCTGCATATCGGAGAAGTCCGCCACGACGGGGCCTTCCACCTCGGTTTCGGGGACCAGGTCGTCGGTCCAGTACTTCATGGTGTTCGTGCCCTGCGGAATGCGCGCCTCCACCGAATCGGGCTCGAAGCTGGCCAGGTCGGCCACGCCATCGTATTCGCCCCAGAACGGCGCGTACACCTTTTCCTCCCAGTCGAAGAACGGCGCCGGGTCGATTCCCTTCACCTTGCACAGGCTTTCGTACACGTAATAGGCGCCCAGCTGGGTCCAGTGGTGGTCGGTGCGGAAATACAGGTATTCGTCGTTGTGTTCGCGCAGCGTGTCGTAGGTGGGCACGGTCACCACGTTGTCGGCCATCAGGCTGTAGAAATAGTCGATGGCCTGCCCCTGGTTCGGCACGCCCAGGTCCTCGAGCGTCTTGTCGTCCAGCATTACGCCTGCATTCGTGGGAATGAGCACCGAATACACGGTGGCTTCGTCGCCGAGCAGCTTCGCCGCGTCGTTTATAACGCCCGCATATTCGCGCGTCGCGCCGTCGTCGAAGTAGTACAGCGTGTAGCAGGCGCCGTCGGTAACGTAAACGCCATCGGTAATCTGGCTCTCCAGCTCTGCCGCGCGCGCCTTCGCCTCGGGGGCCGCCACGTTGTGCTCGTGCGTGGGCTTGGCGTCGCCCTGCTGCGTTTCGCCCGTGGGCAACGCATCGCTCGTGCGGTTGCCGCCGATCATCTGGGTCGCGGGCTGGATGCCGTGCATGCCGCCCATCGCCAGCGCAGCCGACACCATGGGCTCGCGCAGGGGATACGTGTCGGCGTACCACAGCGAAAGGTCCGTGAAGAACTGCCCGCTTAGGAACTGGCCCGCCCCGAATTCCGGAAACGGCGTGAGCATGCGGTTCTCCGCCTCGGACACGGCCGGCCGGGCGAAGAACAGTAAGCCGACCAGGCCACCGACCAGCATGAGCGCCCCGAAGGCCACCACACCGCGCCAGCGCCACGCGGCCACGACGCGGCGCACCTGGCGCATATCGCCGCCCCCGCCCGCAGGCTGCGAGGCCCGCAAGTCCGCCGCGTTCCGGGGCTGCGGGGCTCGCGCGGCCGCCGCTTCTTGTGCCGGAACAGCCTCCGGTTCCAGGGATGCCCCGCCCTCGGGCGCTGCTTGGGAAGGCGCCGTCCGCCCGCCCGGCACCTGGCCAGGCGCCGGGCCGCCCTGCCGTTGGCGGGAAACGCTCGGCCGTTTCGTTGTTCGCCTTGTTACCATGCCCGGAACCCCCGCACCTAGAACTGGAAGTAGATGAAGGGGTTGTAGCTGGCACCGGCAAGTGCTATGGCGCCCACGATAAGCAGCACCGGCGGCGTGATGGCTTCGAGCACGCTGTATGCCGCCAGGGCCGCGCCGTTGCGCTTGGCCAATTGGAACAAGTTGCTATGCAGCCATTTGCCCAAATTGGTGCAGGCTATGCAGCAGAAGACCAGCAGGAAGATGTTCTGCATGAACAGCGTGTGCACTTCCAGGTTGGTGAAACCGTTGCCCGCCAAGCCGAAAACGCCCAGCAGCACGCAGCCCATTTCCGAGAAGTTCTCGAAATGGAACAGAATCCAGCCGATGTACACGACGACGAGCGCATAGATGTGCGCAGGCACCTTGGGCATGCGTCCGCGTATAACGAATTTCTCCAGCAGCAGGAAGGCCGCGAAATACAACCCCCACAATATGTAGTTCCAGCTGGCGCCATGCCACATGCCCGTCAGGAACCACA
>DMNP01000420.1 GCA_003452695.1 Eggerthellaceae bacterium | reverse complement strand
ATGTCAACAGTGGTTTAACATAGAGAAATTATTAGATTTTTCAGCAGAAAACAATGCAATTTTCGCTTACCGAGAAAATGGAGGCCCGTATTACCCCAGTTCAGGCTTTTAAGTTTTGAATTATCTTATATGAGGAGCATTACAAACTGCTGAAAAATCAAATAATATGGCAGAATTGCATAAACTTTGTGCAAAAAGGCCGTCAAACCCTCTGAGAACGCCAGCTGCGCCCCATGCCGTCGCCATGCCTACCGAATGGCCATGCCGAACGAATGGCCATGCCGAACGAATGGCTATGTAGAACGAATGCCCGTGCAGAATGAATGGCCATGCAGAACGAATGGCCGTGCAGAACGAATGGGCATATCTTTCATCAAGCGCTTAGGGGAGTATCTCGAAGGTGCCGCGGCGCATGGCAGAGCAGCCCATGTTCACGGCAAGCGGTAGCGCTGCGATGTGGCAGGGCGCGGTCTGAACATGAACGGCCAGCGCGGTCGTGCGTCCCCCCAGGGCTGCGGCGCCGATGCCCGTCGCGTTCACGGCTTCTAGCAGCTCGGCTTCGAAGCGGCGAGCGGCCTCGTCGGGGGCAGGTTGCCCTATCGGGCGCATCAGCGCCATTTTCGCCAGGCCAGCCACCTTGTCGAAGGTTGCGCCCACGCCCACGCCGATGACGAGCGGGGGGCAGGCGTTGGCGGCCTTCTCGCGCACGCAGGTCACAACGGCATCCACGACGCCCTGGCGCCCAGCGCCCGGCACCAACATTACCACGCGGCTGGCGTTGTCGGAACCGCCGCCCTTGCACATGATGTGCAGGCGCGCGCCTTGTCGTTCGCTCGTGTGGATTTCGGTGAACACAGGCGTGTTGTCGCCCGTGTTGCTGCGGTCGAACAGGGCGTCGTGCACCAGCGATTTGCGCAGGTGATGCTGCTTGTAGGCCTCGGCCACGGCGGCGTTTGCGCCGTCCATCACATCGCCGGCAACAAGCACGTCGGGCCCGATTTCCAGGCAGGCCCAGACGCTGCCCGTGTCCTGGCAGATGGCCACGCGGTCCTCGCGCGCGATGCGCGCGTTTTCCACGAGCAGCCGCAGCGCCTCGCGCGCCCGTGGATCGTCCTCGCGCGCATAGGCAGCTTCCAGCCCCGCCAGGACGTCGCCCGGCAGATTGAATGCCAGTTGCGGCAGCGCGTGGCGCAACGTGTCGGCCACCATGTCTTTCGTCACTTGTGTTGCCATGCCTACAGTGTACCCCACTTTCGCAAGAATGCCTCATCTCACACTAATCATGGAACTAACCGTGTGGAGAACCTAAGTTTCGCACACCCCTTGCGCTCGTCTGCCCGAACGCCCGGGGAAGGGGATGTTCGCTCGGCTTCGGCTTTGCTTCTGGATATTTCGAGAGTAGCGAATCATGCGGGCAAAGTCGGCAAGCACGAGTCCCCGAACAGCACGGATGCGAATCGAGATGGTCGTATCAGAAACGGAGGCTTGTTATTTCAGGCAATTCAACGCTGAAACCCCCTGGCCAGATGCACGCATTCACCCGCACGATTCGCTTCTCTCGGATCGAATATACCGGGATTTGTGCCCGCAGAATCGGTCGCACCCCACTCCCCTGAACGTCCAGGCGGCCGACCGCGGGGGACATGCGAGCTGAAAACGCAAGAGCTGCTCTGGTCGGCTATTGCGCGTTCGTGTTCACTCCGCAGGTCTTGTAGCTGATATATACTTGAGCGAAAGTGAAGGAGTGGGCATCGTGGCCCGCTTCGCTTTATTGGTCAGGGACAAGAACGCACCCGGCGGCTTGCTATGGCGTATGGCCGCGTCGCGCGAGTTGCGCGAGCGAGCGGAGCGGCCCGGAGTCGTGCGAGGCGAGCGCCGTGCAGGCCGAGCGTAAACGCGGCGCAGCCCTGCGAATGCTCGGCGGAAGGGAATCGGGAATGGCGGAAAACGACGTGCGAAAAGGCGATGCGGACGGCTGCAACGCTAATGGGGAAGACTGCGACGGCAGTGCGGAGCGCTACAACGGCGATGCTAATGCGCCGGCAAGAGACGGGGACGCTGCAATAGCGCTGCAGCTTCCTCTACGGCGCAGCGATATCGCAAAACTGCGCGCGGGAGACGCGTGCCTGCTAACCGGTCCGCTGTTCACGCTGCGCGACGCGGGTCACATTCGCCTGCTAGCCGAGCTCGATGCCATGGAACCTGGTGCGGCGGCAATCGCCGAATGCGAGACGGCAACGCATGGGGAATGCCAAACGGCAGCACGTGCGGAATGCGAAACGCCAGCGCGTGCGGAATGCGAGACGGCAACGCGTGCGGAATGCGAGACGGCAACGCATGGGGAATGCGAGGCGGCAGCGCCCGCGCACGCCGGCACGGCAACGCCCGCGCACGCCGAAGCGCCCGTCCTGCCCAATCGCGAGAAGCTGCCCTATGGCCTGGAAGGTCAGGCCATCTTTTATGCCGGTCCGACGCCTCCGGCAGCGGGAAGGCCGTTCGGGGCCATCGGGCCCACCACTGCCGGCCGCATGGATTTCGCGGCCCCGCGGCTGTACGACGCGGGCGTGGCGGCCACCATCGGCAAGGGCGTTCGCGCACAGCAGGTGAAGGATGCGTGCGTGCGCAACGGCGCCGTGTACTTCATAGCCGTCGGCGGCGCTGCTGCTTATCTTGCGAAGTGCGTGGAATCATCGAAGACCTTGGCGTATGATGATTTGGGAACCGAGGCCCTGCGACGTGTGGAAGTGAAGGATTTCCCCGTGTTCGTGGGCATCGACACCTGCGGAAACGACGTATACGACCGCGCGGGCGCGTAGGGCGAAAGCCCTGAGTGGCCAAGCGCGGCTGCAAAGGAAAAGCTGATCATGGTAGAAGGGAGCCAGCGCGCCGGCGCCTCGGAGCGCGGCGTGTTCATAACGTTCGAAGGCGGCGACGGTGCGGGCAAGTCCACGCATTTGCAGTTCGTCGCCGAAGCGCTGCGCTCCCGCGGCCTGGAAGTCGTGTGCCTGCGCGAGCCCGGCGGCACGATCATCGGCGAGCAGCTTCGCCAGGTGCTGCTCGATCCCGGCAACTACATCATGAGCGACGCCTGCGAGCTGCTCATATACGAAGCGGCCCGCGCGCAGCTGGTCGCCCAGGTAATCGTGCCGGCGCTGAACCGGGGCGCCATCGTGCTCAGCGACCGATTCGCCGATTCCACGGTGGCCTACCAGGCCTACGGGCGCGGGCTGGACCGCAGCTTCGTGGACCGCGCAAATGCATTCGCCTGCCAAGGAATCTGGCCCGACCGCACCATCGTCATGATGACCGGCGGCGATGCGGAATGCGGGTTGGAGCGTGCCACCCAGCACAAGCACGCGGACCGGCTGGAAATGGCGGGAATCGAATTCCATGAGCGCGTGAACGCATCGTTCCTGCACCTTGCCGACGTGGACCCCGGGCGCGTGCGCGTGGTGGTCTCCGACGAGAGCAAGGCCGCCACGGCGCGCAAGGTCTTCGACCAGGTTGCCGACGTGGACGACCGCCTGGCCTGGATGGCCGACCGCACCGTGTGCACCGACGCCTTCTTCGAGGCGCTCGTCCTGCAGCGCGAGACGATGGGGCGGGGCTAGGCCATGGCAGACGTCTTCGACCAGATATTCGGCCAGCCGCGCGTGCGCGACTTCCTGCGCGCCAGCGTTGCCGCCGATCGCGTTACGCACGCCTACCTGTTCACGGGCCCCACCGGATCGAACAAGACGCAATCGGCCTATGCCTTGGCCGCGGCGCTGCTATGCGCCCAGGGAGGCTGTACGACGTGCGACGTGTGCAGCCGCGTGCATGCCCGCAAGCACCCCGACGTGCGCTATTTCGCGCCCGAGGGGGCGGGCGGCTATCTGGTGGAGCAGATTCGCGAAATCGTGTCCGACACGGCGCTCGCGCCCATCCAGGCCGACCGCAAGATATACATCATCGACCGCGTGGACCTGCTGGGAAGCGCCGCCGCCAACGCCTTCCTGAAAACGCTGGAGGAACCGCCGGCGGATGTCGTGCTCGTGCTGCTCGGGCGCACGCGCGAAAGCGTGCTGCCCACAATCGTGTCGCGTTGCTCGGTGGTGCCGTTTCGCCACATCCCCGCAACGGAGGCGGCGGCCATATTGGCGCAGCGCACGGGCGCCGCGCCCGAGCTGGCCAAAGTGGCCATAGAGGCTTGCGGGGGGTCCATCACGCGCGGCATCGATTTCCTGAAGTCCAACGAGCGTCTGGCGTTTCGCAAGGGCGTGCTCGACGCCATGGCGCGGCTGGGAACCGCCGACACCTGGGATATCGTCGGCATGGCGGCCGAGCTGGTAACGCTTGCAAAGGCGCCGCTGGACTCGGTGCGCGAGGCGCACGAGGCCCAGCTGGCCGAAAACGCGGATTTCCTCGCAAAATCGGCCATCCGCCAGATAGAGGCGCGCAACAAGCGCGAGCTGAGCGCGCGCACCCAGGAATCGTTTCGACAGATAACGGCCATTGCCGCGTCGTTTCTGCGCGATGTGCTGGCGGTCTGCGCCCAAACGCCCGATTTAGTCATAAACTACGATGCACGCGATGCGGTGGAAGAGGTGGCCTCGCGCACGAGCGAACCATCCGTGGTGCGCGCCCTGCAGGCGGTGGAGGCCTGCCAGGACGCGCTGTCTTACAACGTATCGCCCGAAACATGCCTAGATGCCATGTTATTCGAGATAGGAGAGGCTCTGTATGGTACGCATAGCCCCCGTTAGGCTAAGCTTCAACCCCAAGACGCTCTGGTTCGACGCCAACGGTCTGGACCTGAGCGTCGGCGACGCGGTGGTCGTGAAGACCGCGCGCGGCCGCGAATTCGGGTCGGTTTCCGCGGCCCTGTTCGACATGGATTACGAGGATACGAAGAAGCTGCGCTCGCCGTTGAAGCCGGTGGAGCGCAAGGCGTCCGAGGAAGACCGCGCGCGCAACGAAGAGGTGGCGGAGCTTTCGCGTCTCGCCCTTCCGATATTCCGGCAGATGGCCTACGAATCGGCGCCCGATATGAACCCGGTTGCCGTGGAATACCTGTTCGAAGGCGACAAAGCCGTGTTCTACTTCGATTCCGAAGAGCGCGTGGACTTCCGCGACCTGGTGCGCAAGCTGGCCGCGGAGTTCCACGTGCGCGTGGACATGAAGCAAATAGGCGTGCGCGACGGCGCGCGCATGGTCGGTGGATTGGGCCACTGCGGGCAGGAGCTGTGCTGCAGGCGCCTCGGCGGCGAGTTCAACCCCGTGTCCATCCGCATGGCCAAGGAGCAGGACCTGTCGCTGAATCCGCAGAAGATATCGGGAACCTGCGGGCGCCTGATGTGCTGCCTGCGCTACGA
>DMNP01000019.1:6233-6943 GCA_003452695.1 Eggerthellaceae bacterium | reverse complement strand
AAGCGAATAGATGCCCGGCAGGTCGACGATGTTCACGTCGCCATCGGATTTCAGCACGCCCGTCTTGCGTTCCACCGTAACGCCGGGCCAATTGCCCACGTACTGGCGATTGCCGGTAAGCTGGTTGAACAGCGTGGTCTTGCCCGAATTCGGATTTCCTACCAGGGCAATAGTTAGGCCCATGATGCCCCGCCCTTTCTTTACTTTAGGGGTGTCGTTGGTTGTTCAGTTGTTCGAAGCGAGAAAAGCCCCGGAACGAAACCCCGGGGCTCCAGAAGCGCTATGCAGGCACCACTTCGATATTGGCAGCGTCGCTGCGACGAAGTGAAAGGTGGTAGCCCCGCACCGTCACGTCTATCGGATCGCCCAGAGGGGCGATTTTGCGCACGCTGACTTCAGCGCCCCGCGTGATTCCCATGTCCATGATGCGGCGGCGAATTTCGCCTGTATCGTTCAGGCGCTCGACGGTGCACGTTCCGCCAACTTCGATGTCGTTGAGCGTCATCTTGTTCCCCTCGGTCTGCAGCCGGCTAGCGGTTATCCCTCTTTAACATTCGTACATGTTACCCAAGGAAAACCCCTCTGTCAATGTGCATGAGCCAAAGAACGCTGCAGATATCCGCGGGGGGTTACTTGGTTGCTTTTCACGGTCCGGCCAGTGGAGCGGGCGGGTGGAGGAGATTCGGGCTTGGCCAGGAGGCCCGCCCCGG
>DMNP01000019.1:0-6183 GCA_003452695.1 Eggerthellaceae bacterium | reverse complement strand
CCGCCCCGGGCATGGGGATTCGGGCCTGGCTATCGGCTATGCGCGCTTCATGCTGCGCTTGCGCTTGTACATTTCGCGGTCGGCGCGAACGAGAACGTCTTCCACGCCGGAATCCAGCGCTTCGTCGTACAGGGCGTAGCCAATGGCGGCAGACGTGCGCTCCCAAGGCGAAAGGCCGTTTTCTTTCAGCTGCTCCTGAAGCACCTCGTTGAACTGGTTCACCAGGGCCGCCACATTGCGATAGTCGTCGCCCATGAGCACGACGACGAATTCATCGCCGCCTACGCGAAAGACCGGCGAATGCACGAACGTGTTGCACACGGTTCTGCTCAGGCGGGTAATCGCCACATCGCCCTTGTCGTGGCCATAGCGGTCGTTGGTTGCTTTCAGGTTGTTCAAATCGACCACGGCGAACCCGAACTCGCGATTGCCCTGGGCAAGTTCGCGCTTCAAGATTTTTTCCTGTTCGGTATAGGCCGTCTTGTTGCGTATGCCGGTAAGCGCGTCGCGCGTTGCCAGCCTGCTCATGGCATCCGCATGCTGCTGCGTGCTGGCAAGCTCGTTAATGGTGAAGTTCAGGCGGTCGACCATTTCGTTCATTCGGCTGGTAATGTCGCCGATTTCGTCGTTGCGATACACCCGTGCCCGATAGTTCAGGTCGCCGTCGGCGATTATCTTCATGTCGCGCCCGAGCAGTTCCATGGGATGCGTAATGTTGGAAGCTACCTTGTTCACTGCGATAACCTCGAGAGCAACAATCAGAACCACCACCGCAACGAAGATGATCAACGCGTAGCGAATGGCGCGGTCCACTTCGCTCACCCCGCCCTGGATAACTTCTTTGGGAACGCCCGCGCACAGCATCCAGCCCACCCGGTCGATGGGAACGCCCACGTACACGGCGCCCTCTTTCTCCAAGATGCCATCGGGCGACGCCTGCAGAGCCCTTACGTCGTCGGGCGTAAGCCCCGTGCGCTCCTGAACGGTCTGGCCGCGTTCGTCCGGCATTATGGCTGCGCCGTTCTTGTCCAATGCGAACGAGAACGTCCCTTCGCCCAGGTCGAAGGAGAGCAGCTCGTCGTACAGGCCGGTAATGTCGAAATCGGCACAGTCAACGCCGGCAATCTGGCCCTGCGCATTGCGAAACGGCGATGCCACGGTTATGGTCAGTCCACGGCCCTGGGAATCCACATACAGCCCGGTGTAGAACACGCCGCCTTCCTTCATGCCCTGTTTGTACCAGTCTGCTTGGAAATAGTCGTAGTAGAACTCCTGGCCTTCGGGAACCGCCGACAAGTAGGACCACCGGTCGTACGATGAGAGAAGGCCGTTCGTCGTGCCCGCGTAGACCGTGGTTATAAGGTCCTCGTTTTCTTTGGCTATTGGCGCCCATGCGTGTTCCAGGTTGCTGAAGAGCAGGATCTCGTTTCGCAGCTGGTCCTCGGTAAGGCTTTCGTTGGCGAAGCCTCGCGTAAGCATGTATTCGTGCGTATCGGGAGGGGGATAGAAGATTCGGCCCCGTTGGATCATATCCGCCTCGTTGGCATACATTTGCTCGATGTAGTCGGTAACGAATTCGATGTACTTCTCGTAGTGCTCGAGCTTCGCATCCGCCGAAACCGCCTTCTGCTGCACGACGCTCTTCAAGTTGCCCTCGAGTTGCCCGATCAGCGCCGTCTCCGACGAATTCCTGATCCAGTTGATGCACACGATGCCGACCGCAGTCGCCGCAAGAATGCCGAGAAGCGTGGTCAGCAACACGATAGCCAGCACGCGCCTGCGAATGGGTAGCCGTTTCTGAAGGGCTTCGTCTGTTCGGTTCACGCGTTTTCCCTGCATATCACTTGCCATCTTGTCGCATAACGTGGCGTCTTACCCCGATGCGACGTGTCTCGATATTATGCCGTTTTTGACCACGAGGGGCAATATTGGGGGCGGCGTAATCCCTTTCTTTTCGCCATCTTGCTGATAGAATTGCAGATGTGCGGCCCCGGGGGTTCGCAGGCGGCTGCAACTCTGCGCCTACGGTCGCCAGTCGCCGCTCATAGTCCGATGCCGATGCATCTTGCGGGAAGCAGGGAGAGGGGAAATCCATGAACACCAGCATGAAGAAACTCATAGCCATACTTTTGGCGGCAGCCGTGGCCTGTTCGCTTGCGCCCTCGCTGGCTTTCGCCGTGGACAAGCCGGTGAAGCAACAGGAATTCACAACCACCACGGCTACCATCGCGAAAAAGGCGACCACGGTGAAGAAGCAAAAGAAGGTGTATCGCCTGATCTACAAAAAGCAGGGCTACATCCGCTTCACGGCGCCTGCAACCAGAACCTACAAGTTCAAGTTCTACAACCTGAAGGGGAAGAGCGTGTATAGCTCCTTTGTATCTTCTCAAGCTCCGGACAAGCGCTCGCCTGAGTACAGCTTCATGGTGAAGGTTGCTACAAAGGGCGGAAAAACCAACACGCTGTGGCTTGCCACAAAAGGCCATCAATCCAAGACGGGAGATATGGTCAACCGTAACCTGCTCTCGCGAACCGCGAAAATAAAGCTCGCGAAAGGCCAGCGACTGTTTTTCTACTTCTATTCGGGTAGCGAGAACAAAAATAGCGTTAACCTGAAAGTATCGTAGCGAGAAAACCCTGCCAACCTATCACGATTGCATCGCCCGCAATAACCCACCTGGTCGGTTATTGCGATGCCCGCACGCTTCGAAACTCTCGGATTGCCATTACAATGAACCATTGATGCGCATGGAAACGACTTGCTGTTAAAAGGCTGCGCATCGATGCGATTCGTGAAACTGGTGGTGAGATATGAAGTGCCCTACTTGCGGGAGTGATGTTTTCGATTTTCAAGCCGATCGGTTCACGTGCATGTCGTGCGGCGAAAGCCATCCCTCTTCGAAGTTGCTCGACATGCTCGACCCGATTGGCGATTGGCTGAGGACCCCTTCGCAGAAGGGGCCCGACGCAGACGCGCCCGGAAATCGCCCCGGGCACATATCCGGCGATCCGAACGAGCCGCCATCGGGCATCGACGGCGCAAGCCCAGCGGGATCGACGGCCGGCATTGGCGCGCTGGCCTGGCAGATGATCGGGTCGGCCTTGGCGCCTTCCATGCGTCGAATCGACCACTATGGAGCACGCTTCGACGAAGCAGATGCCGGCAACGACAACCGCATGCGCGATTACCTGGGCCGCAGCATCCGCGAGCAGTTTCGCAGCGATCTGGAAACGATGGCCTGCCGGTTCGCCTTGTCGGACGGAGCCGTGGCGCCCGAGGAGCTGGCGCTTATGAACAGCGCGCTCGGCTCGCAAATGGATGCTGCAGCCGTGCTCGAGCGTGCCGAGGCGAGCGAAACCGCCAAAGGCGACTTCTTCAGCGTGCCGCCCAAGTCCTTCGTGGCGGCCGTCGTGTACGACAACTACTTCTTTGCCGAAACCGGCAACCCCGGCGACAGCTGCGCCGAATTGCTGCTGCGCACATGCAAGACCCTCTGCGAGGAAATCCTGATTTGCGACGGCTCCATGGGAAGCGACGAAGTGGACCGTTTCACGAAGTTCGTAACGGCCATACAGGACCTGCTGGTCGAACAGCTGGACTCGTGGGAGGGCAAACCGCGCATATCGGCGCTTGCACTGCAGCCGAACTATGGCGACATTTCGCCCAACGCAGCGCCGGCAAGCGGGCGAAACGGTTCCGCGGCCACATCGGGCGATTCGTGCGAAGGCGCATCGGGGAACGACCAAGACAAGGCAACGCAACCGGAGGCCGCCGAAGCCGCAAGCGACGAGGCCCCGGACGAAGCCACGCTGGAAGAACTGCTGGACGAGCTGAATTCCCTGACCGGCATGGCCCAGGTGAAGCAGGAGATATCGTCGCTCGTGAACTTGGCGCGCATTCAGAAGGCCCGCGAAGAACACGGCATCAAGCAGAACGCGCTATCGCTTCATCTGGTGTTCTACGGCAATCCGGGCACGGGAAAGACAACCGTCGCCAGGCTGGTATCGCGCTTCTACAAGAAGCTCGGCATTCTTTCCAAGGGGCACCTGGTAGAAGTGGACCGGTCGGGCCTTGTGGCGGGATATGTCGGGCAGACCGCCCTGAAGACGGCCGGAGTCATCGAAAAGGCCCTTGGCGGCGTGCTATTCATCGACGAAGCCTATGCCCTTAGCGTGCACCGCGGTGAAGCCGACTTCGGGCAGGAGGCGATCGACACCCTGCTGAAGGGCATGGAAGACCACCGCGACGACCTGGTTGTAATCGTGGCCGGATACACCGAGCCCATGCAGGATTTCCTGGATTCGAACCCCGGCCTGCGCAGCCGTTTCAACAAGTTCATCTTGTTCGAGGACTTCACCCCTGCCGAACTGGCCGAGATATTCGAGAGCCAGTGCGCGAAGAACAGCATGGAACCGTCCGAAGACGCCTGCGAGGCAGCGCGGGCGTATTTCGCCGAACTCGTCGAGCGCCATGACCCGAGCTTCGCAAACGGGCGCACAGTGCGCAACTTCTTCGAAAACGTGCTGACTTGCCAAGCGAACCGTCTGGCAAGCGAGGAAGAGCTGACCCGCGAAGCCCTGGTGGCAATAACGGCAGACGACATCGAGGCCGCCAAGCAGCTGCACGGGCAAGGCGCAGAGCGCGTATGAGCACGCAGGCGGCGGCGCACCGTGGTATGATGCGGGAATCGCGCGCCGAGCCGCTCTGGCCCGCCAATGTGGCGAAACCGCATCGGCAGCGGCAGCGGCGTCAAGGCACCATCGCAAGCGCGCGCTACACGCAGCGCTGCGCCGATATACAGGAGGTACTTGCCATGACGAAACTACGCGCACCGATGGGGTTGCTGGCAGCTATTGCGCTTTCGGTCGCCCTGTGCCCCGCCCTTGCCTTCGCGGCACAGGATGCGCCGGCATCTGCACTCGCAGCCGGCCAGCCCGACCAGGCCGCACTCGCGCAAGCGCAGTCCATGCAGCTGGCCACGCAAGCCAAAGTGAAGATTCCTTCCGCAAAGGCGGCGAAGTACTACACATCTCCCAAACGGGACAACAGCACCGGGTCGACGAGCATTACCGTCTCTGGCATAACGTTCGAATCGTACCGTGCGACGTCGAACTATGGATACGACAACACCCTTACGGTCAGCTTCGGAGGAAGCACGCAAACCGTCGACACGAACGTGCGCAGCTACACGACGAACGGTCGCTATCTCGTGTACGCAAAGGGCGTAAGCCCCGCAACGGTCACTTCGTATGGCTTTACCATGAGCACCTGCAAGGCGAACGTCTATCGGCTCGACCTGAGGACGGGCGCCAAGAAAAAGCTTGCCAGTGGAAAAAACTGGACTGTGTACAGCGCAAACACGAAGTACGTGTACTGCGGCGCCTCGGGGGGATCGGTCATACCGGGAAACCTGTACGCGGTGAACGTGAAGAGCAAGGCGAAGAAGAGGGCGTATGACAACAGCGTGGTCCAGGTCGTGTGCTCGAACGGCCGTATTATGTTCACGACGATGCGGCAGCAAATATGCTGCTCGAAGCTGTACACATGCGGGGCCACGGGCGCGAACAAGAAGCTGGTGGCATCGCAGGTGGGCGGCATCCGCATTAAGGACGGCCGCGTAATGTACATGCAGGGCAATTCGAACCTTTCCCAATTCCGGCTTATGACATGCTCGTTCAAGGGCAAGGCGAAGAAAACGGTGAAGGGCTGGCAAAGCAGATACGATGCGTTCCAAGCAAAATACGGGGTAAGCGCATAGAGCAAACGTCCCGACGTGCGCCAGCTTTCAAGAATAGAGGCGCAGGGAGAGCTGCCAAGGTTTCAGTTCTCCCCTGCGCAGCTCGGGCGGCCGATCGCGAGGGGCGTGTGACTGCAACCTGCAAACCCGTCGAATCCGTCGAATCCGTCGAACATCGTCTGCTGAATAAATCGTGAATTCGCCTTGACCGCACGAAACGCTGCGAGTAGAATACTTTTTCGCGTTGCAGCAACGCAAGACATATGGTCAGGTAGCTCAGTTGGTAGAGCAGCGGACTGAAAATCCGCGTGCCGAGGGTTCAAGTCCCCCCCTGACCACCACGAAACCCCAGGTCAGCGGCATATATGCGCTGACCTTTTTTACTGCTTTCAAATCGCGCACCCACTTAGAACCCACTTAACGGGTTATAGGCCAAAACGTGTTG
>DMNP01000028.1 GCA_003452695.1 Eggerthellaceae bacterium | reverse complement strand
GTTGCGGTTACATTTACAACCAACCCCCGTGTGTCAAGAGAAACGTCCCCCTGACACATGGCAGTGTGGCGGTGCGGCTTCTGATAGAATATGAGCTTACTTGCACGAATTGCTTTGAAAGGCGGACAATGGGCGCAATCCTAGAACCTGGAAACACGATGCCTGACGCCTCTTGCGTGCCCGAGCCTGCGCTCAGGCCCTTCGGCGAGGTGCCGGGCGCATATGCCATCTTCCAGGTGGACGTGGACGCGGAAACGGGCAGGGCCACCGATGCGCGCTACGTGTATGCAAGCCCGGAATACGGGCGCATCACGCGACGCACGACCGAACGGCTGGTCGGCCGGTCGCACCTGGAAATCGGCGAGGTGGACGCCGACGAGTGGCTGGAGCTCTGCCGGCGCGCCGTTGGCGGCGAACAGCTGAACGGCTTGGAATACAACCCGCTGGCGCGCAGCTGGATAAGCTATAACCTGCACCCGGCGGCAATCGACGGCTACTGCGTGTACGCGTTCATGCTGGTGGACGCGCAGCAGCTGGCCCGGCAGACGGAAGACGCGGAAGCGCGCACGTACCGCTTCATTTCGGAAATGCTGAGCGCGCTTACCGGCGAGCAGAGCCACGAGGCCGCCATGGAGGGCATGCTGGACATGATGTCGCAGGTCGTCCACACCGACCGGCTGATCATATTCGAGTGCGGCGACTCCACGACGACCGTTACCTTCGAGCGTTGCGCCGAAGGGATGGAACCGCAGCTGGGCACCGTGTTCCCGCTGCCGCGCGCAGCGCTGCGCCAGTGGTTCAACAAATCGCTGAAAGACCCCGTGGCCCTGGTGCCCGACGTGGCAATTTTGGAAGACTTCAGCAAGCCGCTGTACGACTGGTGCCGCGAAAGCGGCGTGCACAGCCTGATGACCACGCCGTTTTTCAACGACGGCGAGCTGGTGGGGTTCCTGGGCGCCTATAATTACCAGATAGACGAGACCGTGGACCTGAACCGGCTGTTCGCAGCCGTGTCGTCGTTCATCGCGGCGCGCATCGACAACCGTCGGCTTATCGAGAGCCTAGCATGGGCCAGCGACCACGATGCGCTGACGGGGCTTCTGAACCGCCGCGGCGCACAGGTGGCAATCGACGCGCTGCTGGCCGAAGGGCCCGAGCGGCCCCACGCCCTGGTGCTGGTGGACTTGGACGACTTCAAGAAGATAAACGACGTGTACGGGCACAGCGCGGGCGACGAGGCCCTGATGGCCATCGCGCAGGCCATCGGCGCCACCTTCCCCGAAAACGCGCTGCTCTGCCGCAACGGCGGCGACGAGTTCCAGGTCGTGCTGGCCGGCGACGACGCGAAGCGCGTGGACGAGCTGGTCGCCAACTTATCGCATGCGGACCTGGGCTATGAGCACGAAGGCGAGCGGTATCGGGTTACTCTGTCCATCGGCTACGTTAGCTATCCCGACCAGGCAGACGACATAGAAGAGCTGTACACCAAGGCCGACGAGGCGCTGTACGCCGTGAAGCTTGCGGGAAAGGCGGGCTATGCGCGGTACGCGCCCGAGGCCATATCGCACCATCGGACGCAGCTGGGCTTCACGGCTCGCGACATCATGGACAACGTGCCCTACCCCATGGTCGTGCACACGGCAGACGGCAAGGGATCGATACTGTTCGCCAGCGCACAACTTGCCAACGAGCTGGGTTATGACAACATGTACGAGCTGATGAAGGGAACCGGCGGCACGATGCGGGGCATCGTGCACGGCGACGATGTGGAACGCGTGTGCGGCGATTTCGCGCAACTGGCGCAGTCTGGCACCGGCAAGCTTGCGGGCATCGACAGCGCCGACGGCCGCAAATCCATGAGCTTCCGCGTCGTGGCCAAAGACGGCTCGGTGCAGACCGTGAACTCGTCGTGCGTCCTGGTTACCATCGAAGACGTGGGCGAGGCGTTCTACACCCTGCTCTTCCCCGCCGACGAATAGCCGCAGCCGCGGAAGCGGCGCATGCCAGCGCTCGCTGGCATATACACGCAATGCGAAGCGCCCGCCGATGTGGCGGGCGCTTCGTCTGTTCTTAAGAGGACAAAGCAAGGGAAGCATCCCTATAGCTTCGCTTTGGCGCATCCCCCGAGCTCGGGGAGCTCGGGGGAATCAGGCGCGCCGGGCGTATGGCGCTACGGCCTGTCGGGGTCGTCCTTGCGCTTGCTGCGCATGCGCAGGAACACGACTATCAGCGCCAGCGCGGCCAGGGCGGCGGCGATGCCCAGGACAATCGCGGTGTCGAGCAGCGCATCGCCCGTGGAAGGCGTGGTGCTGCGCTGGCTCGTGTCGTTGGACGGCGCGGGACGGACCGTCGTGCGCTCGCTGGTCTTGTTGCTGGGTGTGTCGCAGTTCTGGTTGTCGTCGCACTCGCAGGGCTCGGGCTTGTACTTGGCAACCCACACGACGTTGCCCGCCGGGTCGACCACCTTCACCCATTCCACGAATTCCAGGCCGTCGGCCGTGGGCTTCTCGGAAGGCTCCTGCACCGAATCGGGGTCGCCGGTTACGGTGGAATAGATTATCTTGCCGGACTGCGGGTCGATGTAGCTTACCGTTACGTGCCTGGCGTACTGGGCGACCATGACGTAGTTGCCGTACTGGTCGCGGTTGACGTCCCACTTCACGAAGGTGTGGCCCTCGTGCGAGGGGTCGGCCGGCACGACGCCGGGCTGGTTGGAGGCCTGGGTGCCCAGGTCCGCGCCTACGCCCGCGGTTGCGCCTGCGGCCGCACCCGCGCCTGCCTGGTCGGCGGCGGAAGTGGCGCTGGCCGAGCTGGCGGCGTCCTTGGCGGCCGAGGCGGCAGCCGCTATGCGCGACCCGATGCTGCCCGACTCGCCCTGTGCCAGGGCCTCGTCGGCGGCCGCAGAGGCCCTCGACGCGCTGCGGTCGGCCTGCGCGGTTATGGCCGCGTCGTCTTCGGCCTGCGTCTGTACACGGCCGGTGCCGCTATCGTCCTCGTTCACCACGCTTTCGGTGGTGTCAGTGTAGTACTCGGACATGATGTTGGTGCCGGCCTTGGCGTCCAGCTTCTTGGGCTTCACCAGCTTCTCTTCCACCTTGTAGGCCGCCACGAGCTGAGTCGGCGAATCGCCGGATTTCAGGTCGCCGGGCTCGTTCAGGTAGTCCACGTAGGTGACCATGATCACCGAATCGGAATAGGTGTCGGGCTCCGGCGGCACGGGCGGGGTGGGCGTGTCGGCGTTCTTCTTGTTGGTGAAGGTGATGACCACGCCATCCGAGTTCTCGCTGCGTTCCTTCGACACCATGGTGTAGCCGCTGATGGCCGATTCCTGCACGTCGTAGGTTATGGCCGCGCCCTGGAAGGCGGGCAGATCGGCCCAGGACACCGTGAGGGCGTCGCCCGTGGCGCCTGCGGCCATGGTGCGCGTGGCGTCTTCGACGGTTATCGGCGCGCCATCGGCCGTGCCCGACAACGTGTAGGTGGTGGCCACAGGAGCGGCGTTCATGGCGTTGCCCTTCTCGTCCAGCCAGCGCTTGATCACCGTTACCGTCTTCACCTGCTTGTTGAAGGTGTTCGTGATGGTGAAGGTGTCGCCGTCCGAAACGATGGCGGGCGTGAAGCCGCTCGGCACGAGCACTTCGTCCACGCTGTAGGCGATGGCCTTGCCGGCGGCGTTCTTGGGCATGCCCTTCCAGGAATGCGTCCAGTTGTTGTTGGGGCCGAGCTGTGCCGCTTCGCCTGCGGGCGCGCCGTTTGCCAGCAACTGCACCACGATGGGCGTGGTGGGCGCATCGGCGCCGACCCAAAGCTTCTTCGCCACCAGGTCGCGCGTCTCGGGCGCATGGACGTTGGTTATGGTGAAGCTGCCGTTTTCGGCGTTGGTGATGCGCGGCTCGTAGCCGGCTTTCTTCAGGTCGTCCAGCTTCAGCTCCACCACGCGGTAGATCACGCCGACGGGCTGCTCGTCGCCGTCGGCGGCGAAGGCCTGCTCGGCAAGCCGGATGCCGCCGGCCTCCACCGCCAGGTCGGAGGCGTCGGCGGACTCGACGTCGAGAGCCTTGTCGGCTGCCGCGGAGCTGGCGCCGGCGCTGGCGGCGGCTTCGGATGCCGCGGCTGCGCTGGAGGATGCGCCGGCCGCATCGTTGGACGCGGGCGCTTCGACGGCAGCCGCGCTGGATGCGGACGCATTGGATGCGGACGCGCTAGACGCGGACGCGGAACCGTTGTCGTCCTGCGCCGAAGGCGTGGCCGGGACCGCGCTGTCGGCGGCATCGCTGGCGGCCCGGGCTTCGTCGGACCGGGTTTCGCCTGCTTCGGGCGATGCTGCGGATGCGGCCTCGGCAGATGCGG
>DMNP01000015.1 GCA_003452695.1 Eggerthellaceae bacterium | reverse complement strand
TCATCCAGACGAACAAGCTGCAGGAAGTGAACGACGTTGAATTCACCGAGGACGAAATGGAAGCGGACGGCAGTGCCTACACGCAGAAGGGCATGGTCTACGAAGATCCGCAAACGGGAAAGCTCTACCTGCTTTCCGAGGAAGAATAGACGGCTTCGAGGCCGCCGTCGCGGCCCGGCCGCCCGGACGGGCGCAAGAGGCGTGAAAGCTGAAACATCGAAGGTGCGGGATGGTTGGAACGCAGGAGGTACCAGTATGAAACGGGGCTTGTATACCGGTAGAAGAAGCGCTTGCTTTGTCGTGCCTGTTGCGGCGCTTGCGCTGTTGGCGTTCGCATTGGCCGCGGCGTTGTGCCCGTCGGCGGCCTTCGCCCGGTCGGACGCGTCTGCCGCGGCAGGCGTTTCCCTGAAAGCCGCAGGTTCCCTGGCACAGCAGGCGGTTCCCGACCAGGAAGTGCGCAACGGGTGGGTGTACGTGTCCGTTTCGCACGACGGCAAGTATGCGGTGTCGGATGGCGAGATTCCGGGGCAGACCATGTGGCGCGTGCCCATAGACTTGGCGGATGTTGGCGCAGAGGTCGACCTGGAAGAGCTTGGCTTGGAGCAGTTCCGCTACGACGCCGATGCCGATGGCGTGTACGATACCACCTTGCTGCAGGTCATGCTGTATTTGAACGCCCATTATGCCGCCGACCCCACGTTGCAGGTAACGGGCGGGCCGCATAGCGCGTTCATCCACGGGCTGTTCGGCTACGACTTCAACCTGAACTACTATGTGAATGGACAGTTCCCGATGGACGAGTCGCTCGGCTCGAACACCGGCGCCTCGGCGGATGCCATCGTGGTTTCCGATGGCGACTTCATCGACATAGCGCATTATTCCGATCCGAACTTCTACCACGACGAGCTTTCGGGCTACCGATACTTCTATGGTGCATCCGGGCAAATCGTGCACAGCTACGTGGCGGCTCCTGGCACGGATTTCACGGCCAAGGTGGGCCGCGTGGCAGCCGACTTGGATGCCGCCAGCACGTTCACGGTTGCGGAGCCGGGATGCACGGTCTACCGCACCGACAAGGTGGATGCCGTGCTGCCCGTGCAGATAGGCACGACGCAGGCCGACGGCACGATTCAAGCGCGTTTCGACGAACCGGGCGTCTACTACCTGTACGTGAACGGGTCGCAGGGAAAGAGCACGACTGCGTTGGTAAGCACGCCTGCGTTCGTGCGGGTGTATGTAACGGATGCATCGGGCGTCCAGCAGCTTATCGATGCCCTGGCCCGTGCCCGGCGCGACTTGGGCACCACGGTGCTCTCGAGCGCCGGGGCGGATGGCGTGGCCCCTTCGAAGTCGTGGGTGGACGCAGCAACGGCTGTAACCTTCAAGAGCGCGATTGCACAGGCGCAGGCAACGCTCGATGGGCCTCCTGCTGCCGATGCGGACGTTGCATCGGCGCTGGGCAGCCTTGCCGCTGCGCAGGACGTGTTCGATGCGGCAAAGCAGGGGGGTGCTGCACCCGATTCGGATGCATACCGCGCTGCGGTGGAGGCGGCCGGGGCGGAAGTGCTGGCCACGCGGTCGTCGGCGGACGGGCGCGACGTTCCACCGTCTGTGTCGTGGTCCAGCCCCCAAGCGCGCAGCGATGCGATGGCTGCCGTGTATGCCGCCAACGCGCTTCTGGATCAATCGAGCGGCCAGCTTGCTTCCACGGTGTCTGTGCGCGAAGCCGACGCTGCGCTTGCCCGGCTCGAAGATGCCCTCGTTGCGTTTCGCGCGGCCCTGAAGCCAGGAGTCGTGCCCGACGTCACCGTGCTTTCCCGTGTCGTTTCAGAGGCGGCTGCGGCCAAGGCGGGCATCCAGGTTTCCGCCAAGTCCGGCTCTGACGTGCCGAAGACGGCCAAATGGACGACGTCCGCCGCCTTCTCTGCCCTGGACAGCGCCCTTTCCGCAGCGGCGAAGGTGCAGGACAAGGTTGCCGCCGGCACGGCAACAACCATCGAGGTGGACGACCAGGCCGTTGCCGTTGCGCAAGCGCGCGATGCCTTCCTGAAAACCGTGAAGGCGGGCACGAAGGCAGATGCGAAACCCGGCGAGCAAGCTGGCGATCAGCCCGCCACGCCGCTGAAGCTGTCCAAGCCCGTGCTTACCGCCAAGACGAAGTCCGCCAAGAAGAACAAAGTGACCATCGCCTGGAAAAAGGTTGCCAACGCCGGCGGCTATCAGCTGAAGGTCGGTGCGAAAACCTACACGGTTAAAAAGGCCACGACCCTGAAAAAGACCGTAACGGTGAAGAAGAAAGCCAAGGTGAAGGTGCGCGTGCGAGCCTTCAAGAAGGTGGGCAAGAAAACCGTATACGGCCCCTGGAGCACCACCAAGACCGTTCGCGTAAAAAGGTGACGCAGCGTAAGGTGACGCAAGGCGGGAATACTGTCGCTATTGCCGTTACCGCCCATGGCATTGAATGGACGAGAGCTTTTGGTGGCGTTATCCGCGTCTTGTGTCACGCAGCACAACGCCGCTTCTTGCCGCGGGGCCCCGGCAAGCGGCTCTCGACGCACTCGACGCACCCTGAACTGAAAAGCAGTCGCGCATATGAGAGAATACGGGCACGAGCAAAGGAGTGCGTATGCGCAATGTAATCGTGGTGGGATGCGGGCGCGTGGGGTCGCGCCTGGCGGGCATGTTGTCGGATAACGGCGCCAACGTGTGCGTCATCGATCGCAAGGCCGAAGCCTTCAACAACCTGGGACGCAACTTCAACGGGTCCACCGTGCAAGGCCTGGGCTACGACGAGGACACGCTGGTGAAGGCGGGGGTCGAAGACAGCGATGTCGTGGCGGCCGTAACGGAATCCGACAATGCAAACCTTATGGTTACCGAGGTTGCCAGCCGCCTGTACGGCGTGCCTCACGTTATCGCGCGGTTGTACAACCACGACCACGAGCGCGC
>DMNP01000399.1 GCA_003452695.1 Eggerthellaceae bacterium | reverse complement strand
GCGTGACGGTCAGGTCGCCTTCGCGGTATCGCCACGGCTTGTCGTGGTCGACGTATTGATATTTGTCGGGTCTTGCCATTGCCCCCTCGCTCTCTTCACTGCCTTAATCTCTGCAAAACAGTTTAGAAAGCGTGGCGCAAGGCCCGCATGTCATTATCGGGCGCGTGCTTTCCGATTTGGAAAGGATGCTTATACGCCTATACTATTGTCATTGGAGCGTACGCGTTACGTTTCCGAATGAGCTTAATCGGAGAGGCCTCGTGATGAACATCGACCATTTGCGCGAATTTACGTATTTGGCTGAAACGTTGAGTTTTTCAGCAACAGCTCGACATTTCTTCATAAGTGCATCGGTACTCAGCAAGCACGTAGCGGCCATGGAGGATGACCTACAGGTCAAGCTGTTCGTTCGAGACAGTCGCAACGTAAGCCTCACGCCAGATGGCGAGGCGTTTTACCACGACATCCTTCCCATCGTGGATGGATACGACCGCGCCATCGCAAAACTCGAGGCTCGACGCAAGAACATTGATCTGCACATGCGCGTCGGCTACCTGCGCGGAGCGGCCCGACCGTTCCTGCCCAAGTTCGTCCAATACATGGAGAAAACCCACCCCGAAGTCGAGCTCGATATCCAATGCATGGAATACGGCGAGCTCATCCGAGCGCATCGTATGCACAATATCGACGTCATCTTCAACATGGACTTCGACCCCGAAGCAATCGACGCATGCAATTCCGAACGCATCTACGATGACAAGCTGTATGTAGTCGTAGGGAAAAAGCATCGCCTTGCAAAAAAGCAAAGCGTGCTCGTTGAGGAATTGGCCAATACGCGCCTCATGCTCCCTGACGAGCAAACGTATCCTGGCTTAGCGCAACGTTACGAGCAAATTGTGCGCAACTCATACGACGAAGCGCTGGTAAGACGCTACAAGGACATAGATACGCTCTATCTCCGCATTTCCCAAGGCGATTGCGCTGGGTTTTCTTCGGGCCACAACTATCGCCAGTTCGAAGGACGCGCGGTATTCCTACCTTTGAGCGGAATCGATACCAGCTATACCATCAGCGCCCAATGGCTCAAAAGCGCCGATCCGCGCATAGGGGTATTAGCACGCGACGCAGCCCGGGCTTGCGCTGAATACATGCAGAGCTGGACCGACGGCGTTCCAGGCTCTTCGATGCAAATCCGTTGATGTATACGAGGAATCGGAACTCAAACCAGGCGCGTTTCGGGATGCCGCGTTGAACGAGGCGGTAGCACTATGAAGACCGACTGCTACCACCTTGAAAGAATGGCAGAACCCTCGGAGACTAGCTGCTCCCTATTGCGCATCCAAAACTGTTGCAAGGCCGCCGTTCCCGTTTTCGGCGCCCCACATGGAGGATGAGCGCCGCCAAAGGAGCCCCCTTCTGCCGCGAGGGGTTTATGCCATTTTTTCGCCGAAGCCAGAGGGTCACCGGGTAGCTACCTGCCGATACCGTGCTTCGCGCAGAGGGCCGAGCTTCTTGTTGTTTGCGTACTTCACGCTGTAGTCGGTCTTTATCAGCATAACTATCATTGTCGCTAATTGTGAAATGCGTTCCATTGCGGGATGCCTCGGCATCGAGGCCGGCTACCATCCACTGCGGAAAGTCAACGTTGACGCGCTTCAGCTCGCGATTGGGGAACGTGGGATTATCGAAGTCGAAGTACTCGCTCATGTCCTCGCCCGCGTCGAATGCGAATTCGAGACTATCGATGGTTTTTGCCTTGCTCATAACGCTCTATCCCCTTCGCTGTCGAGCGGCGGGCCGAGATAACCCTGATGACCTCCCCGCGTTTCGTGTGCACCACGCTAAACACGACCGCATAGGCCCTTCCGATTGCTAGTTGACGTTTTTTCGCCCCTTTTCCTCGCGGGCGCCACTAGCAAATCGGGGGCTTCCCGCGCAACCCGACCATCCTCCGGCCTCGAAGCACCGCACCGTAGCACCTGCAGTTGAGCGACTCCCTTAATCTATCAGCCGGAGCGTTTCCCCGTAGCGTGTTTCTATGGCGTCGCGAAGTTGCTGGAAAGCGGGAATGTACCCATCGAGAATGCGCCCTAATAGCGCCAGTACGGCGCCCTCGTCGTAGAGGTGCGTTATCGTATTGCGGTCTTGCAGCATTGCCAACCACACGTCTTCGTCGATGAAGCCGAAACACCGGTAAGCGGATTTCAACACATCGCGCGGGGAGCCGGTCGCCGCCGACGCATCGCCCTCGTAGCAGAGCAGCCCCTTGAGCGTCTTCCATCCGAGCTCGAACTGCAACGAGAACTTGTCGATGACTCCACTTTGCACGAACTCGTTCGACAGATCCTGCTCGTCTGCACGCGAGAGCACCTTGAGCGTCCGCTCGTACTGGTCATACCGCCTCATAGATGACCCTCCCGTCGCGGGCGATGCTGTCGCGCAGCTCGCACGAGGTGCATTCGTCCAAGTTTACGACGTCAACCTTGAGAAGGGACCAGAGGCGCTCCTGCACATCCTCGTAGAAAGCGGGGAAATCGCGACAACCCTCAACTGCGATGTCTATGTCGCTCTTCGGGCCCGCGTCGCGCCGCGCACGCGAACCAAAGAGAACGACGCGCCGTGCGCCGTGCATTCGGGCGTACTCCGCAATTTGCTCATATGCGTGCTCAACCGAAGCCATAGCGCCTCGCCGCCCGTCGGTCCCTGCAATGCTTCCCCCAGGATTTTATCGCATTTCAAGAGCCGACAAGCGTGCGGTATCTATAGCCATTTTATTGAGCAGTTCTTGGCATTGCAAGTTCTTTTACACGCTTCGGCCTTGAGCCACTCCGCAGCCCATTCGGGCTCGACGGCAAGGGAGGCCACCGTGACGCGGGCCTTGGCCAAACCCGCCTCGTAGGCCATGTGCATCGCGAACTCCGCGCCGAGCGGTCCGAAGCGCCCTTCCCCGAACTCCGACGAGCTGATGACGAGCGCAACCTCGCCGGGGGCGAAGCCGCCTACGATCTCGTCGAGCTCCGGGTACCAAGATTTAACGACCAGCCCAGCTTCACGCTCCATGCCGCAACCGCCCTCTTCCTTGCAGGCCGAATAACCATCCAGGGACAAGATACCCGACCGCAGGGAGCATCGAGGCTAGACGCCGGGGCCGTTCACCAAATCCGGTAAACGACGCATGAGCCTATTCCGATGCGGCTGTTGAATATGAAGCTGAAGTTGGCGAAGCCTAATGAACCAGCCGGGTGCGCCTCTCGTGGTAAGTAGCCCGCCAGTCGGCGCAGATGGCCCTCGCTTCCTCCGCCCTCAAATTTGGAAACTCCCGCACCAGGTACGTCGCGGCCAAGACGGTGTTCACCTCGCCAGAATCGCGCAGAGCATCGAGGAACGCGAAGTACTCCGAATCGGGCGCAAGGCTACGCATCCTCGTCCCCGAACGGCTCGCCGTCATCGAAAGCCGCCAGTCGCTCAGCGATGATCTCGGGCGAAGGCAAGAGACCTCGTAGCTCTTCCGGAAGCGCCCTGCTCAGGTTATACGTCGAGACGCCGATAGGGGCGGCCGAGTTGCGCAGCGCATACTCCACGTACGTGCGGTCCTTGCTCTTGCAGATGATGATGCCGATGGAGGGATTCTCCTCGGGAAGGCGGACCTGGTCGTCGAGGGCGGAAAGGTACAGCTGCATCTTGCCGGCGTACTCGGCCTCGAACTCGCCGATCTTAAGCTCCACCGCCACGAGGGACCTCAGGCCCCGGTGGAACAGCAGCAGGTCGATGTAGATGTCGCGCTCCCCGGCCATCAGGTGGTACTGGCTCCCCACGAACGTGAAGGCGCCGCCCATCTCCGTGAGGAAGTCGCGGATGCGCGAAACGAGCTGCAGCTCCAGCTCGTGCTCGGAGTATTCGGGGGAAAGCTCCGCGAAGTCGAACGTGTACTCGTCCTTCACGGCGAGCTTCGCCTGGGCCCGCCGCTCCGGCGGAAGCGTCTCCTCGAAGTTGGTCTGGTTGAGAAGGAACCGCTCGTAAGCTCCCGCCTCGATGTAGTTGGCCAGAAGACGTTTCGACCAGCCGTAACGTGCCGCCATCTTCAAATAGAACTCGCGCTCCAGGTCGTCTTTGCACCTGCCCATGATCTCGAGATTGCACGACCAGCTAATTTCTTTCACCAGTGGTGAAAGTTTTTCGTTGCCCCTGTACGCGAGGTAAAAGCTGCGCATCCTCCACAAGTTGTTGGCAGAGTAGCCCTTCGCGCCGGGAAACTTCTTCTGAAGCTCCTCGGCAAGCCCTTTGACGACCGACTTGCCCCAGCCCTCAGCCTCCTGACGGCCGCAAATCATCTCCCCGATCGACCAGTAAAGGTCGATGGTGCCCGCGTTCAGCTGCTTCAACGCCCGGTATTGCCGCTCGTTTATGAGCCGCGCGATATCCTCTGCGAGCTCGCGTACTTGCACTCTCTCGATCTCGTCCATGCCGCCTCCGTTCAAAACTTTCACCAGTGGTGAAAGTTTTTCGTTTCCGGTAAATGATAGCCCATTGCGCGACGTCTAAGCCAAGCCAGGGGATCCGCGAATATCCCGATCAGCAAGCGGAGGGTATCGAAGGCTATACATCGGAAGCCACCGCCAGCAGCGCAGCCGCCCTCTCCTCAGCGACCTCCGGTGTTTCCGCATACCATTTGGCCCTGAACTCGGCGACCGACATGGTCACGCCCACCTCGGAGAGGTCCTGCTTCTTCTCCTGGTATGTGTCGACGATGATCGAGTCGTCGAAGGTGACGTGGATCGCGCCCTCATGGGGAAGCTCCACGCCGAACCCGCGCGCGATGTTGAGAAGGGCCCGCGCGATGCCCGCGATCGACTGCTCGAGCAGGTGCTCGTGCCGCGCGATGTTGCGCATCAATGCCGAATTGTCCGAGCTCACCTCCGTTGCGGTCTTAACGTAACCAGTGGAATCGAAGTCGAAGTACGTGATTCCGAGCCCGCACAGGTCCCCGAGCATCTGCAGCGCGATGCGAAGGGCCTCCACCTGCGAGGCAGTACGAAGCGCCGGCGCGAATTCCTGAATGGTGTCCTCCGCGCTCATTACCTTGCGAAATACCGTGCAATCTTGCTTGCCGAACGGGATGGAGACGCGCCTCTTGCCGTCGCGCTCCTTGTCGAAGAGAACGTCCGACAGGAACACCCTCATCTTGCTAACGTCGACCTCGTTGATCATCGCGTCGAAAGCCAAGTCGACGGCTTGCACCGCATCGATGGCGTCGGCAAATATCGATTGCCCGTAAGGCGACATGTCCACCCGCGTGTTCTCGATAGCCGGCTTCACGATCGAGAACGTCGGGAAGGGGCAACCGGTGTCGTATTCCGCGCACACGCCCTCTGCCTCTATCTCGTTCCCATCCTCGTCGAAGCAAACCGTCTTGATCACATAGGTAGGGAAAGCGTCGATTGGTAAAGCTTGCGCCACAGCGCCATCTTCAGATTTGGAAGGTGACGCCCCAGCGCGGCCGTTAGCCCCCAAAGCCTGCGCCGTGCCGTTAGCATCGGATTTGGAAAAGGCTGCCGAGTTTCCAGCCTTCGACGTCGAAGGTGAAGATCGGGAAGGCGACGCCCCGTTTCCTTTGGAATATTTGGAAGGCGAAAGCGCCGCCAGGCCCCCGTTCCCAGGGACCGCAACAATGCAGAACGTGAAGCTGCAGATGGTTCCACCCCGCCGCCGTTCCCGAGAAGGTGCATCTGCAGCTGGTCCACGGCCTGCCCCCGGTAGTACGCCCTCGTGACGAAAGCGCACTCGGTAACGCGCTCCTCATCCCACGAAAGCGGTATGACCATCCGAGCGTCGTACCTACGGATGCGAATATCGCGATTGCCCGCATCAATCCACAGCGCCCACGCGCCCGTCCCCATGCCGAAAGCCCGCACGACGGTCGCCTGCGCTGAGGGGAAGAACCCGGTCTGCTCGAAGTACCCCTGCAGCCAATCGGTGCAAACCTGGTCATCGCAAACCACCTGCGTCTTGTCGTTGAGGAGAAGCGAGCCCCATTCCCGGCAAACCCGCATAGCCGGGTGAATCGAGCGCCTATGAACCTCGTACACCCGCCCGAAACCGTCGCTATCGCGGTAATCGTAAAAGGATCCGCAAGCCTGCATCCACTCATGCCAAGCCCGTATATGGCTCTCCATCGGCTCCAGCGGTAGCTGAAAGCCCATGCCGCGCAAGTACTCGCGCACATGCTCCGGCACCCAGTAGTCCACTTCATCGATCTTGCTAATGCACAAGCCCCCGTCCGTTCAGATTTGGAAGGTGTTGAAGGTAAAGTTGCGGAAGGTGTCGCCGCAGCGCAACCTTTGGATTTGGAAAGCGAAGCCACGCCTTGTTTTCCATGGGAAGGTGAAAATTCGGAAGGCGTCGCTCCAGCACAACCTTCCGTTTTCGATGGGCCCCGCGAAAGCCCGGTACGATACAATTGCCCCATGAACGCCGACTCCCGAAAACTCGAACTCGATGAATCCGACCTCCTCGGCCATGACCCCGAGACATTGCGCTGCAACCAATGCGGCGGCGCCTTCTGCGGCCATCGCGTTGGCCGGGTGTACGAGGGAAAGCCCCTCATCATGTGCGGCCGGAAAGACGAGGTGAGGGAAGTCCTCGCATTGCTCGGCCGTCGATGAGCCCCACCGTTTTCCTTGCGAAAAGGCCGCGCCACATCGCAACCATGTTGAAGGTTTTGAAAGTGAAGATGTTGATGGTGACGCCCCATCACGCACCTCGCAACGCATCGTCCATGCAAGCGTATCTGACCGCGTCGATGCTATGGTCGTTGCCGTCCGGGATCTCGTCTATCCAGTTGCCGTCCCGGTCGCGCTCGAACTCCTTGAGCGTGAACTCGGCGAAGGTGAGCGGGCGCCGCGTCGAATCGATGACGATCTCGCGAAGTCCCGCCAACCATTCGTAGGAAAGCTTGCGCATGCGGGCCTTCCTCGCCGCGTGGATCCTAATCCCGAGGTCGCGCCGGTAGGTAGACATCTGAACCTTGGAATCCGGGGTGTCGTCGCAGTACACGATCTGGTCGTGGAAGTACGGCTCGCCGCCCTCCTCGTCGGCGTAGGTCAGCGAATCCACCACGATCTGCCCGGTGTCGGCGGGCATCATCTTGTTCGCGCTGTGCTCCTCGAAGACGAGCAGCCGCCGGGCGCTCGGCTCCCACGCGCAGCGAACGAACCGCCACGGGTCGGGGAACCAGCCCCAGTCGATCCCGTTGCGGATGCGCTCGAACCCGCGTATGCGGGAATCGGAAAGCCTCGCGTCGTGCACGTTGTCGAACACCGCGCCGCCCGTGCCGACGATCTCGCCCAGGTACTCCCAGCGCCAGGCCGTCTCGTTCGTGTCGCGAAGGCACTCGGCCTCCTCGATGAACGGCGCTCCCAGCCATTCCGGGTGCGAGACGATGACGTCCAGGTAAGAAGAACCTCGCACCAGCGTGTCGTCGCGCCTCTTGCGCTCCAAGAGCTCCACGTTCACCCACGACCACATGGTCTTAGGGGGATTGTAACTGTAGAAGATCCAGAACCGGTCGCCGCCGCGCCGGAGGCTGTTCAGGATGGAACGAACCGTGTCCAGGCCCTCGAACTGATCGACCTCCTCGAGCCACGCGACGGCAGCATATCCCTTCGTGAACTTGACGCCCTTCAGCTTCAACGGGTCGTCGGCCCCGCGGAACACGATGCGCTGCCCCGTGGGCGTGTAGACGATCTCCATGGGGCTCACCTTCGACTTGAACACGGATTCGAGCCCCAGCACCTCGATAGCCCAGAGTATCTGCTGGAACACCGAATCGCGAAGAGTGTTGCCGAAGCGGCGAATCACCACCGCGTTCGTCTGGGGAAAGGCGATGATGAGCATGACGATGCACACCGATATGAACGAGCTCTTCGTGGAGCCGCGCCCGCCGTGAAGCCAGTAGTGGGTGTACCCGTGGGCCATAACGTCGCCGAGCACGGGATGGAAGCGCTCGATGACGAAGTCGCTAACCTTGGTCACCGCCATCTGCATCATCTCCATCCATTCCGCCGGCGGCCGAATCGCCGCCGCCCTCGTCGTCGGTCATCACTTCCAGCTCCAGGCCAAGCGTCAGCTGCACCGGCTCGTCCTTCTGCTCTTCGCGCCGGTCCGGCTTGCCGAACTCCAGCGGGTACTTGCGCTCCAAGAGCCAGGCGGCCGCCGTCCAGTGCTGCGGGCGCATCGACGCGTTCCTGATCGTGACCAGCAGGTTCTTCTTGTAGTCGACCTCGGCCTTTTTTCATGCGATCATGCAGCGCGGACCATAGCACGAGTCGCCCGAAATCGGGGCGGCAACGTTGGCCGAGCGGAAGTCCGCAAAGGAGATGACCGGGTAGAACATCGTCGCCTCACGGCCCGTGCTGCCGAGCGTCAACACCGCATTGTTAGTTCCGATTTCTCACGAACCTTGTAGTAGTTCTCCTCGATGAGGTCGTACGCCTCGTCCCACGTGATCCGCTCCCACGTGTTCTTGCCGCGGTCTTTCGGGTCGCGCTTCATCGGGTAGATGATGCGGTCCGGATGATATTGGTACTCCGGGATACCCAGGCACTTGATGCACAAACGACCATTGGTAATGGGGTTGCTCTCATCGCCCTCGATGTCGACAAGCTTGCCGTCCTTGATGTGCAGGATGGCTCCACACGCTGCGCCGTGGCAGCCTGGCGCAGACCATATGTTCGTGCGAACGTAGTAATCGTCGTCGGTACCGACCCGATACTCGCCTTCTGGAATATGCATGTTATCCCCTCTCTTCATTGTTCATTGGATTTCCCTGCTTTTCCGGAACTTTCCGGCACCTCAAAGCATGAAGAAATCTGGCGTCATGAGCCAAAGGAAGAAACGGAATGGAACATGAACTTTTTGCGCGGGACGCGCGATTCTAATTATCGATTCGAAGGATAAATTCGAGAACCTTGCCCGGCATCGGCGCAATTATGCAAGGCAAAGGGGCTTATGGGGTTGCGTGCGGGCAATCGCCTCAACGCATGCGAGATTCGTTGTTAGAAAGAAACTCGCAGAACCCTTTCAATGCGGGGTTGTCGTCGGCTCCACGGACCAGCACAACCGATCGCACCGCGAAATCCTCGTCATCGAAATAGCGGACGACCATATCGTCTCGAGAGCTTATGCGCTCGTCGCTTTTCAGGCCATCCGTGACCAGGTATACGCACCTGGAAGGCGCCTCGAAGAAGAAACTTGCCTGCGAAGTGGGGTTGAACCGGTAGTATTGCGGCTTGAAGCCGCGCCTCGCGCACATCGCGCTTATCGATTCTTCGAGCGGGTGGGCGAGCTCCATGCTGCACATGACGGGTACTCCCTGGAGATCTCTTGGCACGAGAGGCTTTTTCCTCGCGAGCGGATGGTCTGCATGGCACCAGAGAATAACGGGTTCCACAATAAGCGGGAACCGCAAGGTCTTCCCATCATCGACCACGCTTTCGCTTTCGAGGGGCACGTAATCGATGGCGACGTCAATCAACCCTTCGTCGAGAGATTCGCGTGCGGTTTTATAAGGCTCGTTTCTCAAGGTGAAATGGAAGGGGACTTCGCTAGCCTTTGCGTAATGTTGCATAGCGGCCGAGAGCTCTCGCATGGCCCCCGAGAAGATGTACGGGTCCCAGACGACAATCTCGCATCCACTGCCTTTGTCGGCGCGCTTGCATTCTTCGACGGCTCTGTTGAATCGGCCCAGAACGTCGACTGCCCCATTATAGAAAGATATCCCAGCAGGTGTGAGCCGCGCCTTGCCTTGCCGGTTTATCAGGCTTACCCCCAGCTCGGTTTCCAGGGCAATCAGATGCTTGCTCAAGGTCGACTGGGAGATGTGCAGCTGCTTTGCGGCAGCTTCGAACGTCTTGTTATCCGCCCAGACCACAAACTCCTCAAGCAAGCTAATCTGCATTACAACCCTCCTTACCTAAGTGCAGCATCGGCAAGGGCGCCAATGCTGCACAGCGATTCGCATTCGTTGCTATGTTATCCGAACTCTCCTAGTTTAACGCGGCAAGAAGCAGTTAACTTTTCCGTGGTCGAGTTCCGCCATGCGCCGGCCGAGATCCTCAAGCGGCAAGATCTCGATTACTTGCGCTAGACAGTGAAGCTCGCAGGCAGCCTTCTTCCCCTCGGCACGACGCTCCTCGCACAAGTCGCACAGGCGCGAGGGGACCGGTACAAAATCCCATTCCCATTCGCCCGCGAGCCGTTTGGGTCCGATTTGTTCGACAAGAATCCCCCATTCCTCGAGGGTCAGGCCTTTTTCTTTTCGGCACGAGACCTCGCACGACTTGCAGCCGGTGCACAGGCCGTAATCGATGAGCATTCCATATCGCATGTTCGCCACCCTCTCTAATCGTCGAGCGAATCGACGCGTTCGATTTTGCAGATGCCGTTCTTGTACGGCGCGCCATAACCCGTGATACCCGTGCTCTCATGTGGAATGAGGTTGTTGGCGTTGGCTTTCCACACGCCGTACAGGTTGGGCGCCTCGCCGTCCTGCTCGGGGAACCACCAGCCGTGCTCCACGTGGATGAACTTGTCGTTGACCGTCTCGTTGAGCAAAGCTTTCTGCACCATGTGGCCCTGCGGTGTGGTGACGCGTACCCAATCTCCTTCGGAGATACCGAAGCGCGCTGCCACATCCGGGTGAATGCTCACGAGCGGCCAGGGGTGCATGGCGCGCATACTCGGCACTTGGCGATGCTCGGAGTGGAACATCGAGATGTTGCGCCCGCCGGTCGTGTAGTACAGCGGGTACTCATCGGCAAGCTCGGGCTTGGAGACGTGGCTAAACTCAGGCTCCTCGTAGTAGGGCACACCGCCTTCACCGTAATTCTCGAGCACGATGGAGCGCAGCTCGACCATGCTGGTCATGGTGTCGAAGCCCGGCTCACCGTCGGGTCGCAGCAAACCCTTTTCGTACTTGCGGTACTCGTAGCCTGCCATTTTGGCAGGGACGTCGCGCACGTCGTCCAAACCAAAATCATAGTTTGCGCGAAGTTGCTCGTCAAAGAACTGGTCGACCGAATCGAAGCGCTCCCAGAGCTCAGGGCGCAACCGCTTGCCCATGTCGATGAGGATTTCCAGATCGCTCTTCGTATTGGGATTGTCGAGCGCCTTGTTCATGGCGCCGATGAAGTGCTGGTTGCGTCCGAAATTTGGGGTCACCAACCCGTCGTGTTCTGCGAATGTGGAGAGTGGCAGCACGACGTCGGCGAGCGCCATGATGGTCGGCGTCATGAAGATATCCTGGCACACGACGAACTCGAGCGGCTTCATTGCCTCGTACCAACGTTGCGGCTGGTCGGCCATGCACGCGAGCGGGTTGGTGCCGATCATCCAAACCATCTTCAGGTCATAGTAGCAGTCGTAATCCTTGTACATTCCCTCGAGCCAGTTCAGCAGCGTGTCACCCTGCACGCCACCCATGGCGGCACCTGCGTTGAACAGCCCGTACTTGCCCGTCGGATCGACGATGTGCTTGGCTGCCATCTCAGGCGAGATCGTGTCTGACATCTCGTAGCGCCATTTGCCGATGAAACTCGTGGGCTTCGTGATGGCGATGCCACCGGGTACGTCGAGGTAGCCGCAGATAGCCATGATGGAAAGGAAGCACTGGCCAGCCTGGGTGGATGCCTTCGACTGGTCAAGCGCCACGCCCCAGATTCCGGAAGAAGGGGCGTTGGTTGCAAATGCGCGCGCTGCGCCCACCAAGGCCTGCGGCTCGACCCAGCTCACTTCCTGTACCTTCTCGGGCGTCCACTCCTGAACGGCGTCGGCAAGCTCGTCGAAACCGAAGCACCAATTCTCGACGAAATCGCGGTCGTAGAGACCCTCGTTTATGATGACGCGCAAAAGGCCCATGCCGACCGCAGCGTCGGTGCCGGGTCGCAGCTGCAGATGAAATTCTGCGCGCGTGGCGAGCCAGGTGACGCGCGGGTCGATGACGATGAGCTTGGAACCGCGCTTCATGAGGTCGATGATTGCGTGGCCGAAGAACCCGTCAGGGCTCGAATACAGCGGGTCCTTGCCCCAGATTATCAGGTAATTCGGGCAAACCCAGCCGGGGTGGTCGTAGCGGTCCTCGTAGTACTGCGCCCA